>JAIEMR010000012.1 GCA_019751935.1 Alphaproteobacteria bacterium | reverse complement strand
CCGCGCTCACCCTATGGATGTGCTAAGGTTTTTGCCTATTGGTTTACTGTTAATTATCGTGAAGCCTACAAGCTACACGCTTCTAATGGGATTCTTTTTAATCATGAAAGCCCACGTCGAGGAGAGACTTTTGTCACGCGGAAGATTACGCGTGCTGCGACACGGATTAAACTAGGATTACAAGATAAATTATTTCTTGGAAACCTTGATGCTCAACGTGACTGGGGATATGCCAAAGAGTATGTTGAAGTAATGTGGTTAATGCTTCAGCAAGACCAGGCTGATGACTATGTCTGTGCTACAGGAGAGACTCATACAATCCGCGAATTTTGCCAAGAATGTTTTGGATTACTCGACCTTGATTGGGAAAAATACGTGCACTACAATAACAGGTATGAACGTCCGAGTGAGGTAGATCTTCTTGTTGGAGATTCTTCGAAGCTAAAGCGACAGGTCGGTTGGGAGCCAAAAGTAAAATTCAAAGAACTTGTTCGCATCATGACTGAAGCCGATTTAACCTTCGCTTGTCAAGAGCTCGCGGCCCATAGAGCATTGTTAGAGAATTAGATCAGGATTGCTTTTCTTTTATAGCACATGCCTTCGAGGCTTCCGTGCCTCACAGAACAAAATTAAATGCAGACAATATAGGAATAACTTAGAGGAAGATAGGGGATTTGTTTTTTTATCATCAAAAGATAGTAGCAATCAGAAGGAGCTTTTTGTTTCAAGAAAGTCAGTTTCTCTCATAAAATTTAAAAATAAAAGCTATGAGTTTTATTAATTACACTTTAAAAAAACTAAAATATAAAAATATTTCATCTATTATTCTGTTTGCTGGAGGTTGCATCATCTTCTTGGTTTTAATAGTATTTTTAAGCATTGGTAAGGAGGCTAGGTTGCATGAATATTATAGTGATACTGCAGCACATATAGAATGTATTAATAATCTCAGAACAGGTAGAGGAGCTGTTTCTCATGTTTTTTCAGAAATAGAAAATTACATTTCTCATCGCTACGGATCAAAATCATTGTGTGACCTTACCCGTATAAAACTAGAACAACCTACGGCATACGAAAAAGATTTTTTTAAATACCATGCAGAGTATATACAAATATTATTCGCAATTTTATCTAATTTTATTTCTGCAGCTTTTCTTTTTTATTTAAGTAATATAGCCTGTTTTTTTGGATTGCTAGCTGTAGTTGTAAATATTATTTTAAAAAATACAGATAGTAAAATTGCTCCGTTTTTATTTTTGCCCTTTATCATACTGAATCCTAATTGGCTTGGAGGATTAGAAGGGCAGTGGTACCCAGAGCGTTTGTTTGTATTATTTGGAATATTGCTTTGTTATGCTTGTTATATTAAGAGAAAGTCTCATCTATTCTTAGCATTCTTAGTTTTATTTAATTTAACAATTAATGAGCGGTCTGCTTTAGTGAGCGGTTTGATTTTATTATTCATTCCCTGGGTGTCGGAGAAAGAAAATAGTTTAAAATATAATTTATTCATTAATACAGCAGGAATCTTCTTAGTGGCATATTTTTATGCGCAAAAAAACCTTGTGCTTTCTAATTGCTATTATTCTGAAGACTGTTTTCTTCCGAAAAGCATACATGAATTATCGGTTAGATTTTCTGAAAAGACCTTTTTTAATGATAGTATTACACTGATTGTTAACAACCTTCCTTTATTAGTATTTTCTTTGGCTGTTCCTGAATTAGCTTTCTTTTCTTATTTGATTTTTTGTTTGAACCTTATTGGTAACGTTGGGGGAGCGGAAAAGATAGGATGGGGAACCCATTATCATTCTTACTATTTTCCTGTACTTATTTTTAGTGCAGTGATTGGATTTTCTAAAATTTATAATAAATGCATTATAGATTCTAGTGTTTTCAAACTTAAAAAAATAACTTTCTACTCAATTCTAATCTTAATGTTAGTATTTTCAGTATTTTCTTTATCTTCTGAGTGCAAAAAAGGAAGATTGCAAGGTTTTTTTTATTTAGGATCTTTAAGTAAGTCTTCTTATTATAAAATATTATATGGGAAAGATAATATTATAAAAAAAGATATTCAAAATCTTTTTCCAAAGCATACTGCAGTCTCTACAACCGACGCGGGGATGGCGTTGCTTTATGATAAAGTCGATGTTTCTATGTTTCCCATCTCAATAGATAAGGCCGATTATATTTTCGTTCCATCTTCTTTTATCCAAGATAAAATAGTTATTGATTGGCTTAAAAAGAAAGGTTTTGATTCTAGTTCTCAGATGCGTACTACCCTTGCTGATTATGTTGTATTAACTCGAATTAAATTTAAGAAATAAATTACATTAACGCCAATTATTAATATTAACTAATGTATTGATTAAACTAATTTTTACGCTATGAACCAACTTTTATCCCTTGTTGTTCCTGTTTATAAAGAAGAAGAAAACATCCCAGTATTTCTTCAAACAATAGTGCCTATTCTTGAAAGGCATTGCCTTCAATTTGAAGTAATTTTTACCCTTGACCCTTCTCCAGATCAGAGTGAAATAATTATTATCGATTCTCATCAAAAAGATTCTAGAATAAAATGCCTTAAATTTTCACGACGAGTTGGTCAGCCAATGGCTATCTTAGCAGGAATGCAGTATTCCTCCGGAGATGCAGTAATTGTCATGGATGTAGATATGCAAGATCCACCTGAGTTAATCCCTTCTATGATCGAAAAATGGAATGAAGGATTTGATGTGGTTATGGCAAGACGACGAGTCAGGGAAGGGGAGACATGGCTGAAACTTTTTGTGACAAGAATTGGATATAAAATGATAAAAAAAGTTTCGGATGTTTCTATTCCTGAAAATACAGGTGAATTTCGTTTAATGAGCCGGCGTGTGGTTAATGAAGTAGTCAAATTAAAAGAGTGCAATGGATTTTTGCGTGGTCTTGTTGCGTTTGTTGGTTTTAGACAAACTACTATTTTTTTTGATAGACCTGCACGTTTGCATGGTAAAAGTAATTACAATATTTACCTTGGGTCGCTTCGAATTTGCTTTAACGGTATTTTCTGTTTTTCAACTTATGCATTAACCTTAAGCACTCAATTTGGGTTTTTACTTGCAGCAGGATCTCTTTTATTTGCTGTCCTTTATTTTATATTAAAGATCTGTGGTTTTCCTTTTGCCTCAGGTAATCCAACAATTGTTATCCTTGTATTAATATTAGGTGGCATTCAGCTTATTAGCATTGGTATACTTGGAGAATATATTGGTCGTATTTATGAAGAAGTGCGAGAACGTCCGAAATTTATCATTGATCAAATGTGGGGGTTTAAATAGCAAGTATGATCATCGCTCGTAGTCCACTGCGTATTACCTTTGGAGGAGGTGGAACTGACCTTCCTTCCTATTATCAGGAACATGAAGGCTTTTTGATTGCTGGAGCAATCAAAAAATATGTTTTTGTGACAGTGATGAGGCCCTTTTCTGAAGGCATTTACTTAAAATATTCCGAGTTGGAGCACGTCAATGAAGTTGCTGCAGTAAGGCACCGTATTATTAAAGAAGCCTTGAGCCTTCTTCAGTTGAAAACACCTCAAATCGAAATTACCACATTAGCTGACATTCCCGCAGGCACGGGACTTGGATCTTCGGGAAGTTTTACGACCGCATTGCTCAAGGCCCTCTATGCGCATCGACGGCATTTGATGCAGCCGCAAGAGTTGGCTGAACTGGCATGTGATATTGAAATTAATCGCTTGAAAGAACCAATTGGAAAGCAAGATCAATACATGGCTGCTTATGGAGGGCTTACTTGTTTTACTTTTCACAAAGATAATAGGGTGACCGCAGAGCCACTTAAAGTCTCGATGGAGACATTTTTTGATTTAGAAGATAATGTTCTTCTTTTTTTTACAGGTTATTCGCGCAGTGCCAGTGGCATTTTACAAGATCAACAACTGCGTACACAGGCTAGCGACCGAGAGATGTTGGAGAATCTCCATTTCGTTAAAGAGCTCGGATATCGCAGCAAAGAAGCCCTAGAACTAGGCAATACAACAATGTTTGGAGAGCTCTTGCACGAACATTGGGAGCACAAAAAGCGACGCTCCAAGGGAATGTCGAATCCGAAGATTGATCATTGGTATGAAGTAGGAATGCAAAGCGGAGCTGCTGGTGGAAAGCTTGTAGGAGCTGGCGGTGGCGGCTTCTTGATGTTTTATGCTGCTGATCGAAATAAACTACGTCATGCAATGCGCAAGGAAGGCTTAGAAGAGATTCGTTTTAATTTCGATTTTGAGGGAACAAAAATTGTGCTGTCATGAATTGGCCTGTAGTCATTTTAGCAGGGGGGATGGCGACGCGCTTACGCCCTTTGACAGAAAAAATTCCGAAGCTCCTTGTCGAGGTTGCCGATGAACCTTTTTTTATCCATCAGCTCCGATTGTTAAAAAAAAATGGGCTAACAAAAATTATTCTTTGTGTCGGTTATCTTGGAGAAATGATTGTAGAGCAGTATGGAAATGGTTCCGCATTGGGTGTGGAGATCGATTATTCTTTTGATGGTCCAAAGCTTTTAGGGACTGGGGGAGCTATCGTTCAAGCGTTGCCGAAGCTTGGAGCGATCTTTTATGTTTTATATGGAGATAGTTATTTGCCAATTGACTATCAATCTGTAGGGAAACAGTTTTTGCATTCTGATAAAAAAGGGCTAATGACTGTTTACAAAAATAATGATCTCTATGACGCTAGTAATGTTTGGTATAAGGATGGAAACATTATTGCATATGACAAGCAGCAACGACTTCCCAAGATGGACTATATTGATTATGGGTTGAGTCTCTTTCAATCATCGGCATTTGTAGAGTACGAATGCGGAAGTAATCTTGATTTATCGGAGGTTCAAAAAAAACTCGTTCAACAACAGGAAATGGGAGGCTTTGAAGTCACACAACGTTTTTATGAAATCGGTTCTGTGACAGGATGGCAGGAATTAAGCGATTTTTTATCTCGCCCATTAAATTAATTTATGTCCTACACCAAAAAACACCTTCAAGAAGCCGTTGATATCATTGCCAAAATCGATAGCGAACATTGTGAACGCTGTGTTCAAGAGCTGGTTGCTCTTCGCGCGCGCGAAGGGCGACTTTTCATTCTAGGGGTTGGTGGGAGTGCTGCAAATGCCTCTCATGCAGTGAATGATTTCCGTAAAATAGCAGGACTTGAAGTGTATGCCCCTACAGACAATGTTTCTGAGTTAACAGCACGTACCAACGATGAAGGTTGGGAAACTGTTTTTGCAGAATGGCTCAATGGCTCAAGGCTCAATAAAAAAGATGCCTTGCTGATTCTTTCCGTTGGTGGAGGGAGCTTAGAAAAAAATATTTCTCCTAATTTGGTCCGAGCGGTTCAATTTGCAAAACAGGTAGGGGCTCGTGTGCTTGGTGTTTTAGGAAAAGATGGAGGATACACAGCAACAGTTGCTGATGCTTGTGTGATTATTCCAACAATCAATCATGAAACAATTACACCACATGCGGAAGCATTTCAGGCGGTGATTTGGCATCTTTGGGTATCTCACCCTGAGTTGAAGCTCCATCAAACAAAGTGGGAGAGCACAGCTAAAAAACAAACTTGACGACGATGCCTCTCAAACCCGCTGTTTTTCTAGATCGTGACGGGACATTAAATAAATCGATTGTTCGTAATGGGAAACCTTATCCACCTCAACACATCGAAGAATTTGAATTAATCGAAGGAGTAACAGAGGCGTGCACTCAACTCAAGAAAGCAGGCTTCTTGCTTGTGGTAGTTACCAATCAGCCTGATGTAGGTCGTGGAATCCAGTCACAGACTGCTGTAGAAGTAATGCATCGTAAATTAAAAAAACTTTTACCAGAAATCGATCACATCGAAGTCTGTTATGCTCCTGGCAAAACAGCAGATCACCGTCGCAAACCTGAACCCGGAATGATTGAAGATGCGGCAAGTATGCTGGGCATTGACCTTGCAACTTCTTGGATGATTGGAGATCGATGGCGTGATGTGGAATGTGGAAAAAGAGCTGGTATTAAAACCATTTTTATTGATGATCACTATGATGAAGTTTTAACTCAGCAACCTGATTTCACTGCTTCTTCTTTTCCTTTAGCAGTTGATATTATTTTGACATTTCATGCATCCATTAAGTGATCTGAAGATAGCTATTTACGCTGACGGAGCTGATAAACAAGGGATTTTAGAGCTTTATCAGAAGCCCTATATTAAAGGATTGACTACTAATCCTACGCTGATGCGCAAAGCGGGTATTACCGATTATGAAGCTTTTGCACGAGAGATTTTAGAAATAGTGATAGAGAAGCCACTTTCACTGGAGGTTTTTTCAGATGAATTTTCTGAAATGAAACGACAGGCTAAAAAAATCAATTCGTGGGGGAAAAATGTCTACGTCAAAATCCCTATTACTAATTCTCACGGAGCATCAGCACTTCCGTTAATTCGTGAGTTATCACAAGAAGGCTTAAAACTTAACATCACAGCTTTGCTCACACTAAAACAAGTTGAAGAGGTAATAGAAATTCTTAACGAAAATATTCCTTCCATTATTTCTATTTTTGCAGGTCGCATTGCAGATACAGGGGTTGACCCCATGCCCATCATGAGGAGTGCAAAAACTCTTTTAAAACCTCAATCTCAAGTTAAACTCCTCTGGGCCTCTGTTCGTGAGATCCTTAATATCGTCCAAGCAGAACAATCAAGATGTGATATTGTCACAGTACAACACGATATCCTTGCTAAAGCTGCAACCATGTTGGGAAGAGATTTAACGGAGCTCTCTCTAGAAACTGTTCGGATGTTTATGAAGGATGCGGAAGTTTTGAGGTTTGTTTTGTGAGATAAAAAAGCATTTTATTAGCATAACTTAGCGATAGCTCGTTCAAATATTCTTGTTTTCTAAAAACTCTCTATTATTAATAGTTCATAGTAGAGGGGTAGATATAAAAAGGTTTTAGAAAAACAATACTCAAAAAAAAGATTAAAAATGCTAAATAAAATTAAAGTAAAAGTTATTATAAGGGTGTTGTTTTTTTGTTTACTTCTTGTGGGAGTTTTTTTCTTACTAAAAAAGAGCTGGTTGCAGAAGTCTACTAATGATATTGCGAATAAAACACTATATACTCATTTATATGGGATGCCTCTAATGAAGCATGTTGAAATATGTTGGGAACCTACTGGATATTTAGTTGAGGTAAATAGTGCAATTGGAGAGCATCTCTTTGCTTACGGGAATGGAAAGAAAACTATACCTGATAGCTGGATGCTCGATGGAATAAACTATGAGTTTCGTCTTTATGAAGACCAGGAGAGGACAAAGCCAATAGCAAAACTTTTGTTTATAAAACATGGCAATGTTATAAAGCAAGAAACAATCGATCTCAAGAGCTCCTCCAATGCTTCTTCAACAAGCTCGGCTCCAGTTTTAAGTGCTACACCAAGCCCAAGTCTCACTCCCAGTGCAGCCCTCAGCCCCGATCAGGGTAGCCCTTTAAGCAATCATAACCATAAGAAAGCAAAACAAAAATAGCTGTTAACAATGAGCTTGTTTTCCTGGGGATTTGGCAAGTTTTTTAGGTGAGCTTCTAATGAAATGAAAACCAAACTAGGAACCTCTCTTCTTCAGCTGCTTTCAAACGGTATATCTGCTATAATGAAAAAGAAAAATAAAACTTCAGTTAGCAAGCCAACAACCTATCTCGAGAAATTGCCTGGTGGCGCTATCATTGACAAGAGGCTTTACGCCGAGCTCTCAAAATCTAATCCTGACCATGTGATGATCCATTGGAATAACTTAAATGGCTCTTCTGGGTTTATTTTTGTTATGGGAGATGATAAACACGAGAAGCTTTTTGCGGCTGGTAAGTCAGGAAGCACTGAAGTTAAGTGGATTCAGAATGGGAAGAGCTATGAGTTTAATCTGTATGATGATGCAGATAGAAAGAAGCCA
>JAIEMR010000167.1 GCA_019751935.1 Alphaproteobacteria bacterium | reverse complement strand
TCTTTTATAGCTTGCGCATGAATTTGTGGATTCTGAACATAGGACTGCATGATCTTTAAGTGTCGCTCGGCAATGTTACAAGCTGCCGTGAGAGGAGGGATAAGATAAGACCATGCGTACCATTGCCAAATGAGGGGCTCAGCTTTAATCGTTGGTTTTAAATAATACATAACCACTAAATTTTTTTGTTAAGATGGCTAGAATTGCAGCTAAAAAGTAATAAATTTAGAGAAAAATTAAAAGGTGTAAATGTGATATCTTTTAAACTTGTAGTTTTTTTGATAAAAAAATATAAAAAGTAAGTGACTATTTTTGCCTTTTGATTTTTTAGGCTTATAGCAAAGAGATTCAGCCACATCGATAATAGCAAGTTCTGCGTAGGTATCTTTACCTAACGGCACCTTACACTCGGCAAGAGAAAACCCCCTACCTTTGATTAAGGTTTCCTTTATCAAGTAAATCATCTTGTAACAGCTATTTTCATTCAAGCCATACGATTGAACAACATGAAAATACGTTCGGTATACTCTGTAGTGCTCTAAGGTTTCCAAAAGTATATCCACAACACAAAATTTATTGGGCGGCCATCTTGAGTATGTTTGTCATTCAAAGAAGTTGACAAGATTTTAACCATTTTGGTGGATGCAACTGGCAGAACTCCTGTTAAACGCCGAAAAGCTTTCTCGGCTAGCTTCTTTACTTGAATATATTTTATCCCTGGGAAACTCCTCTTTCATTATAGCGTTTAATTTTTGGCGTAAAATTGAAGGTTTTAAAAGATGTCTATTACTTGTTTAGGAGATTGCGCTGCATTAATAATGTCCATGATTTTCTAAGAGACATCATGATTTTGTTCACTATTTAATAGTGCCTGTCAGGCTGCATAAATTATAGTATAATCTAGCGATAAAGAACCGTAATAATTAATAGAAAAGTAGCATACGTATTCTGAGAACTCTACAGTAAGAATCTAATCATTCACAATATAAATAAATAATCAAAAAGTTTTATTGCTTTTTGTTCCTCAAATCTTTCTAAAGTGGTAAAATATGATGTTTTATTTTGAATAGCTCACTTGATATAATTGCTGGAAATAATGCCTAAAATTTGAGGCCCTTCTTTTACAAGGATCTCTGCATATTGAGCTTCAAGTTTTGCTTGTGTGTTTATATAAGGGCTAAATAATTTATTCATTAGTTGTTATCTTTATCTTTTTTAAGAAGTGATTGTATATTTCGAAGTTAGTTACGTAAAAAACTTTTTCTTGAAGATTTGTGTAATTAACTCCTGTTTTTAGTGTATAATCATCAAATTCGGTGATTTTAGCCTTTCCGAGGCATATATTTTCTGTTTCTTTCAAAGAAGAAACAATTGCTGCACCAAATATATTAGGAGTCTTGTCATTTTTTATAACTCCAAATTCAAAAGACCAACCATAAAATTTAGCAAGAATACTTAATTCAGATGGATTATCATTGAGTTGATCATAAACTTTATTTAAGTTTTGGGTTAAAATATTGATCTTGCGGTAATCTGGATTGTCTTGTTCTTTTTCTTTAATAAGAGCAGCGGTAAGTCTGTAAGTTTCCTCGTCTAAAAAAGTGATTTTGCATTGGGCAGCTTTTACTGCCCAATTTTTTAGAAGCTCTCTGAATTCTTTAACAAAAAGCATTGGCAAATGCCCCAAAAGGTCATGAGCAAGATCCGGGGCTGCAGAATAGTCAAAGTGCTTTAGAGGTCTAAGAGCAGCAGAGACAGGGAATATTTGGTTTGCTAACATTAATGCATAAATGCCAGCAGGAACAAATCCAGTAACATAAAAAGCCTGCCAACCAATAGGAGCTAATTTTTTATTAACTGTTTTAAGGTCCGGAATAGAAAGATTATCTAACCCTAAATTTTGGAAACCCTCCTTAAAAGGCGGATATATGAATCCGGCATACTTATTAAAGGACTCTACAACATTCTTAACCATTTTTTTCCAAACTAGATAGTCTTCTTTTTTATGAGCAAGTGCTGTTGTTCGAATAAATTGATTAATTGGGGAACTTTCCGCAGATTCAAAAATAGAGGGATATTTTACTTGTTTCATTCAAATACCTATTCTTTCTTATCTAATAATCTTTTAGATTCAATATCATTTACTTGACACTCTTCAATAAATTTATTTGATTCTGTAACTTGAATTGATGTAGGGGAATATTGAAGTACCATTACACACCCTAACCAAGATTCTTGCTCATAGCATAGATATAAACATTCTTACATTGTAGTTTTTCAATAATAGCCCAAGCCTTTTTGAAGTTAGCCCCTGATAAAGTTCTATTTCTATCAAATTTTCTACTTAAAGAGGTATTGAAAAGAGGATCATAGAGCCAGTTTATAGGAATCTCATCGCTCTCCAGTACATGAAAAAGTATATCAATTGGTTCTACGTACTCTATAATATGGTCATAGAGATAAAGAGCAAGATTAATTGCTGGTTTTAAATAGTACAGACCCAATTTATCCAATTTACGATTCATTATTTAGGCTAGATGAAAAAATAAGGGAGATAAAATTATTTTAGAAGGCGTAATTTCAATCTTCTTTAAACTTGAAGATGCATTAATGGAAAATATACTAGAAAAAAAATAAGATGAGGAAGCATTATGGATCAAACAGACCCTTTTAAAGAATATCAAGTAGTAATTAACATTGAAGACCAATATTCTATATGGCCTACATGTAAAGACATTCCTGCAGGTTGGAAGGACGTAGGGAAAGTAGGATCTAAACAAGAATGTTTAGATTATATTAAAGAAGTTTGGGTAGATATGCGTCCTAAAAGCCTTAAGGATGCTGAAAACCAGAGAAAATTGTTAAATTAAACAGAGTGAGTGCATCTTTTTTTAAAATTGAAAAGTTAGTTGCATCTTTAAGAACTTTAAGGGTTTTATGGGGTTACCTATGGAATTCTGATAAAAAAATGAGATTTAGATTAATTTGTTCAGTTTTATTTAATTTATTGGGAATTATTGCTTCTATCTGTATTCCTGTTATTTTTTCCTATATTATTAATTCTTTTAGTGCTCATTCTTTTACCACTTCAGAAATTACCTGGTTTTTAACGTTATTAGTTGCATATATAACTGTTTGGTTTTTAAGTAAGATTTTTGTATGCCTTCGTGAAATTATTATATTTCCTGTTATGGAAAGAGGTATTCGGTTATTAGCTTCTAAACTGTTTCAACATATACAACTCTTGCCTTTTCAACATCATCTTAAACGTAAGACAGGAGAAACTATCGGTATTATTGAAACAGCGATACAATCATTTCCACCAATCGTATGTTCTATTGCTTTTGCTCTAGGCCCTTTAATTTTAGAAAATCTTTGTGGATTTATGGTTATTAGTTTCATATGTGGTATTAGTTATTCACTGATATTGCTAATGTGTTTAATTTTTTATGTAATTATAACACTCTGGGCTTTTAAAAGAGTACTTAGACCTTTAAGAAAAGCAAATTTTTCCCACTTGACAGCGAATTCCAAGATAGTCGATAGTCTTTTAAATTTTTCATCTGTAAAATATTTTCATACATATAATTTTGAATTTCAAAAAATTGATGATGTTTTAAGTCATAGAGAAAGAGAATTAACCTATTCTTTAATCAAAGACCAAATGATTAGAGTTTATCAAATCATTATTCTTACTGTTTCCTTCTTATTATTGATGCTTTATACGGGATACAATCTTATCATGAATAATCTCTCTTTAGGAGAGTTTATAATGATTCATACCTATATGTTGCAATTTGCTGTTCCCTTAGAAGGATTTGGCCAAATCTTTCAAACTCTAAACCAAAGCTTTGTTAAAATGGAAAGAGCTCTTAGAGTTTTTAAAGTGCCTTTTGAGTTCAAAAATAAATCTATAATACTTGATCCAAACCAACCTTTCCATATTGTTTTTGATAATGTTTGGTTTGGATATAAAAAAGAAGCACCTATTCTTAAGGGTATATCTTTTGAGATTCTACCAAATCAAACTCTAGCTATTATAGGTGAAACAGGCTCTGGAAAATCAACAATTGTTAGTTTATTATTAGGATTCTTAGAGCCTTGGAAAGGTCGCATCTTGATTAATGGATCTGATATAAAAGATATTAATCAAGAAAGCTTAATTGGGCTTATAGGAGTTGTTCCTCAAGATGTAAATCTTTTTAATGATACCGTTGCTCATAATGTATTATATGCGAATATGTCAGCAAATAAAGAAATGCTTATGAGTGCTTTTACAGCAGCTAGTTTAAAAGACACAATAGAAAAATTTCCGCAAGGGTTTGAAACAATAGTAGGAGAGAGAGGTTTACAGCTCTCAGGAGGGGAAAAACAAAGAATTGGATTGGCACGCGTTATTCTTAGACACCCAAAATTGTATATTTTTGATGAAGCAACGTCTTCTTTGGATTTGAAAACAGAAAAGCAGATAATAAAAAATATTGAAAATATTTCTTTAAATGCTAGCACTCTTATTATTGCTCATCGATTATCCACAGTTGCTTTTGCTAATCAAATTATTTTGCTTGATCAAGGTATTATAAAAAATAAAGATTATAATACACTAATAAAAGAGGCAAATTCATTAGTAACATAGAAAATGTTTCTCTCATGATTAAAATAATTTTTTAGATTAAATTAGAGAGTAGTAGTGGAGGATATAATGATACTTTTTCCTGAGATGAATTTATCTTTTTTTGAGAAGAACACTAGTAAAATTTTGGTATGTGAGCCAAAAAATAAAGAGTTGAATGTATTGGATTGGATTTCAAAAAACAAGCTTCTTATAGAAGATGAGGTTCTAAAATATGGAGGTATCCTTTTTAGAGATTTTAATCTTTACTCTGTTTCAGAATTTAACAGTTTTGTGCAAGCTTTGTCGCCAAATCTCTTAGAATATATATATAGGTCAACACCAAGAACAAAATTAGGAGGAAAAATTTATACGGCAACAGAATATCCAGCAGACAGAAGTATTCCTCTTCATAATGAAAACGCATATACTTTATCTTGGCCAGAAAAAATTTTCTTTTTTAGCGTGCTTGTGGCTTCAGAAGGAGGAGAAACCCCTATCGCTGATAGTAGATCAATTTATCAAAAAATTGATCTATCTGTTCGAAATCGCTTTGAAGAAAAAGGAGTTCTCTATGTAAGAAATTATAGAGCAGGGATGGATTTGAGTTGGCAAGAAGTTTTTCAAACTGATAAAAAAGAAGAGGTAGAAAACTATTGTAAAGAACATTCTATTGTTTGGGAATGGGACAAGGGCCCTTCTGAGTTAACGACACGCCAGGTTTGTCAAGCGTCTCTTACTCATCCAGAAACAAATGAGAAAATTTGGTTTAATCAGGCTCATTTGTTTCATATCTCTAACCTTGATGCAGCAACAAAAAAATCACTTGTAGATGAATATGGAGAAGAATGCCTACCCCGTAATGCTTTTTATGGTGACGGAAATCCTCTTGAGCTTGAAGTTTTAGATCATATTAGAGAAATTTACGAACAAGAAAAGATCCTTTTTAAATGGCAAAAAGGCGATATTATGCTATTGGATAATAGGTTGATGGCTCATGGCCGACAACCTTACAAAGGAGAAAGAAAAGTTGCTGTTGCTATGGCTTAAAATTTATTCACTATTAAATGGATAGCTTTGAATGGCGTTCGCAAGCCTTTTGACTCCAGTTTCTATAAGCTCTAAAGGACAATACGAAAAACTCAGTCTTAAGCAATGGGCTAATGTATTTTCTGAAAAAGGTGAAAATGCTGTCCCAGGCAAAAAGGAAACTTTTTCATTCTTAAGAGCATGCCAAAAAAGCTGATTTGCATCAATTTTCTTGGGAAGTTGAGCCCAAATTAAAAATCCACTTGATGGGATTATGAATTTTATTTCTGGAATATATTTATTTAAGGCATTTACCATCTTATCTCTCTTTTCTTGATAAATCTCTCTTAAGAGAGACAGATGGGCAGAAAAATCATTTTTATCAAGGAAAGCAGAGATGAGCCTTTGGGAAAAAGTGGTAGTATTAATATCATTACCTTCTTTTAGAATTGCTAATTTATCTATTAAAAATTCAGGAGCTATAATCCAACCTACTCTCGTTGTAGGTGCCAAGATTTTAGAGAAAGAGCCAATATAGAAAACCCAATCTGAATTGTAAGCTTTTAAGGGAGACTCTACTTGTTGATAATTTAAAAAACCATAAGCATCATCTTCAATAATTGGAATTTGATAGGTTTGAGCCATTTCACCTAATTTTAAACGTTTTTCATTTGATAAGCTAATACCTAAAGGGTTATGACCTTCTGACATTGTATAAATAAATTTGGGTTTTTTAGGTTTTTGACATAAAGCTTCTAAAGAGTCTACATCCATACCATCAGAAAAACTAGTAGAGGTCATTGTCAATGGTATGCCCGACAACTGTGCAGCTTGAATAAAACCAGGATAAATAGCAGCATCTGTAGCCACAGTTTCATCTTTATCTATCAAAGCTTTACATAATAACTGGATAGCTTGCTGTGCTCCATTTGTTAAAAATATTTGACTCGATGTACAACTAACTCCTCTTTGCTGCATCAGTTTCTGTATTTGATATTTAAGTTCCATGAGAGGGGAACAGTATTGGAAAGAACTTGGCCTCCATAAATCGTATGTTGCCTCTTTAAAGTTTAAGATAGGGAATAAGTTATCTGCAGGCATACCAAGAGAAAAAGAAATAACATCGGAAGAGATGTTTTGGAGAGCATCTTGAATAACAGATGTGTTTAAGTTTTTAACTGGAGAAGATAAAATTTCAATCATGATTCATAAACATATTAATTACTGAGTTGATCTCTTTCTATCGCTTCAAAAAGTGCTTTAATGTTATTGCTACCAAAACCTTGAATATTATCTCGCTGAATGATTTCAATAAAGAAAGTTGGTCTGCTTTGCAAAGGTTTACTAAATATTTGCATCAATACGCCCTTTTGATCAGTATCAACTAAAATTCCGAGATCTTTTAAAATAGGTAATTTTTGTTTATATGCATCCGGCAAGCTTTGATAAGCATTGTCATAATAACTGTTTGGAATAGTCAAAAACTCAATTCCATTGTTCTTCAAAACTTGAGTAGTTTTGATTATATCTTCTGAAAGAAAAGCTATATGCTGGACCCCAGCACCTCCGTAAGATTCTAAATAACTATCAATCTGTGATTTCCTATCGCTAGATGCAGGCTCTACTAAAGGAAATTTAATAGTCCCTTTTGGATTACTCATAACTAAAGAATTCATCCCACTATATTCTGTATATACGTCTTCTCTATGGGTTTGTTGAAAGTTAAAAGCATTGTGATAAAATTCTTCCCATGTATTAAGTTGACCTTTTTCAAGAGCAATAGCGATATGATCAATTCCTACCAAACCTGCATCTATTTTTAATTTGTTGTCTTGAAACGGTTTGTAAAAGGGCATCCTCCATTCTTTATTTCTTTCACGTTGTATAAATGTATGAATAGTATCACCAAAACAGGTAACAGATGCTATCTTCGTTTTTAAATCTTGACTTTCTACTTGAGTGGGCTCCAGTACAATCTGTACACCATGTTTGACTGCTTTGTCATAATCAGCCTCTATATTTGAAGAGAGGAAAGCTATATTTTTAACACCATTATCATGAGCCAGAACGTGTTTATATAAAGAAGATTCTATGTTTAAGCAGGAAGAAAAAATAAATCTGATACTACCTTGTTCAACTATATAAGATACTTTATCATTTAATCCTGTTTGCTTATTTCCATAAGCAATAATATTAAAACCTAAAGAAGATTTATAGAAAATTGCACTTTCATATGCGTCAGTAACATAAAATTCTATATGATCAATCTCCTGTAAAGTACAATTTTTTATTTTTCTATTTGAGAGCTCATCCAAACTACTGTTTTGATTAAGAAGCACGTCTTTAACTCGCAAAATTATTAATTTTAAGCTAGTAAGGCTTAAATAACTTTTTAAATCAAATTGAAAAATAAATGCTAAATAACCTTATATCGAAAACAACCATAACTTATTTTTAAAATTGGTAGATTAAACAGGAA
>JAIEMR010000043.1 GCA_019751935.1 Alphaproteobacteria bacterium | reverse complement strand
AAATTTGAATAAAAAAGGAAAAAGAATTGACCAAGAATGTGGTGGTAGTCGAATCACCTGCCAAAGCGAAGACAATTAATAAATACCTCGGCAATGATTATATTGTGATCGCAAGCTATGGCCACGTTCGTGACTTACCTCCTAAAAATGGCTCAGTTCTTCCCGACAACCAATTTTCAATGATTTGGGAAACCGACAATCGCGGTGAAAAACAAATCAACGAAATTATATCTGCTCTCAAGGGCGCTGATAATCTTTACCTCGCAACCGACCCGGACCGTGAAGGTGAAGCCATTTCTTGGCATGTTCAGCAAGCCCTCGAAGATAAAAAGGCTCTTAAAAACACATCTGTTCAGCGAATTGTTTTTCATGAAATAACGAAGCAAGCTGTTAGCCAAGCTATGAAGCACCCACGTGCTATTAATTCATCGCTGGTAGAGGCTTATTTGGCTAGACGTGCACTGGATTATTTGGTCGGTTTTACCCTATCGCCTGTTTTATGGCGCAAACTTCCAGGTTCCAGGTCCGCAGGGCGCGTTCAATCGGTAGCTTTGCGCTTAATTGTCGAACGTGAACAAGAAATTGAAGCTTTCATAACCCAAGAATATTGGACAATTTCGGCAAGCCTTTTAACACCAAAGCGTGAAAATTTTACCGCTCGGTTGACTCATTATCAGGGTAAAAAACTTGAAAAGTTTGATATCCAAAATTCTGAAAAAGCCCATAAGATCTGCAAAGAGCTAACGTCCCATGATTTGACAGTTGATACTATTGAGAAAAAGCAAACCAAACGTCATCCAGCGCCGCCTTTTATAACGTCGACCCTACAGCAAGAAGCCGCCCGTAAGCTTGGCTTTAGCGCCAGCCGCACAATGCAAGTTGCGCAAAAGCTTTATGAAGGTGTGGCCATGGGCGGGGAAACCACAGGTCTTATCACCTACATGAGAACCGACAGTGTTCAGCTTGCACAAGAAGCTATTACTGAAGCCAGGAGCTTTCTTAACAAGGCTTATGGCGAAAATTATGTGCCTTCTGCCCCAAGGCAATTTAAAAACAAATCAAAAAATGCCCAAGAGGCTCATGAGGCCATTCGCCCCACTCAACTTTCAAGGCGCCCTCAGGAAGTCGCGGCTTACCTTGATGAAAATCAGTTGAGGCTTTATGAATTGATTTGGAAAAGAACCCTAGCCTCGCAGATGGAAAGTGCGCTTTTTGATCAAGTCAGCATAGACATTACCGATAAAACAAAAGAAACAACCTTTCGGGCAAACGGATCAACCCAGGTTTTTGACGGCTTTTTACGCCTTTACCAAGAAGGCGTGGATGAGGGATCAGAGGCAGAAGACGGCGAATCCCTTTTGCCCCTTATGAATCAAGGCGAAGCTTTAGCTACAAAATCCATTGATCCGTTCCAGCATTTCACCCAGCCCCCACCCAGATTTACCGAAGCAAGTTTAGTCAAAAAACTTGAAGAACTAGGCATTGGAAGGCCATCCACCTATGCATCGCTTATCCAAGTTTTACAAGACCGTGACTATGTAAAATTAGAAAGACGTCAATTCATCCCTGAAGATAGAGGACGCCTGGTTACATCCTTTCTAACGCACTTTTTCAAACGATATGTGGAATATGATTTCACTGCCAACTTAGAAGAACAGCTGGATGAGATTTCATCAGGTCAAAGACCTTGGCGTCAGGTCATGGAATCCTTTTGGAAGGATTTTCACGAAACCGTCGAAGCCACGCAGCCTTTGCGTATTACCGAGGTCATTGAAAAACTAGAAGAAGATCTTGATCGTTATCTATTCCAAGGCGTAGCAAAAGAACAACGCGTTTGCCCTTTATGCAACAAAGGGCATGTCAGTTTGAAATTAGGAAGATTTGGCGCCTTTTTAGGATGTTCCGATTACCCAGAATGCAAATACACAAGGCCCATTGGCCAAGGAAACGATGCCTCATCCGAAGGCAGGCCCGATAGTGAACCTGTAGCAATTGGAAATGATCCAGATACAAAAGAACCCATCACCCTTCGAAAAGGGCCTTATGGTGCGTACTTACAGTGGGACCCTCTTCCAGGGCAGTCTGCTGCTGCGCCTGTAGAAGAACCTGAAAAAACTGAAAAAAAGACAGGCAAAAAACCAGCAAAGAAAAAAGCTGCCGCCAAGCCAAAGCCCAAACGGATTTCTATTCCAAATGGTTTTTCAGCAAGCGATATGACTTTGGAAATGGCGCTGAAACTCAAAGAGCTGCCCAAAGATATAGGAATTAACCCAGATTCGAACCTTTCGATGGTGATTGGAATTGGTCGTTTTGGTCCCTATATTAAACATGGAACAACCTTTGTTTCGATTCCAAAGACGATTAGTGTTCTTGAGATCACGCCTGAAGAAGCGCGAGAGCTTATAGAGAAAAAATCTAAGCAGCCAGCAAAGGCACCTCGTAAAGCCAAAGCAGCTCCAAAGAAAACTGAGACAAAGACTAAGAAAGCTCCTTCACTAAAGTAAAATTTAAAGCTTCATTAACTTTTTTAACAGACACTGTAAGAATAATATTGATTTTAAATTAGCCGAGCCATTTCTTGAATTTAAGCGTTAGCGTATTCAACCTTAAAGACATTTTGGCGTGGGTCGCATTTAACTTAGTTATTCTTACCTTCTTATTCATTGACCTTGGTATCTTTCACAAAAAGAATTCTGTCCCTAGTTACAAAACAGCTTTAATCTCAAGCTTTGCTTGGTTTATGTTTGCTTGCATTTTTGGGGTTTGGGTCATCCAATCTCAAGGCTATGAAAATGGCATGTTATTTTTCACCGGCTATCTGATTGAAAAATCCTTAAGCCTTGATAATATTATGGTTTTTTCCTTAATATTCGCAGCCCTTAATATCCCGATCCATTTTCAATATCGTGTACTGTTCTGGGGAATTATTGGAGCCCTTATCTTACGTGCCATAATGATTCTATCGGGCGCCCTTTTT
Organism: Alphaproteobacteria bacterium; assembly: GCA_019751935.1. GTDB lineage: Bacteria > Pseudomonadota > Alphaproteobacteria > Paracaedibacterales > CAIULA01 > CAIULA01. Next base: position 5,289 of record JAIEMR010000043.1, on the reverse strand, counting down.
ATTCAAAGATTTCACCTTACTCTTTACATTTTTGGTCTTATGCTGATTTTTACAGGCTTTAAAATGTTACTGCTTCAAGAAAAAGCTAAGAAAATTACAGATGGGTTCTTATGGAAAAAATTGCAAAATTGGATGCCCTTAACCCATAAGCTTCATGGTTCAAAATTTTGGATACAAGAAAATAAATTAAAAAAAGCCACCCCCCTATTAATGGCTTTAATCCTTATTGAACTGTCAGATATAATTTTTGCAATCGATTCGATACCTGCTGTTTTTGCCATTACCACAGATCCTTTTATCGTCTACACATCAAACATATTTGCCATTTTAGGATTACGCTCTTTATATTTTTTACTGGCAAGCGCATTAACTCAATTTGTGTATTTAAAAAAAGGACTCGCTCTTATTTTATGTTTTGTAGGTTTGAAAATGTTGGGAGTTATAGCAATTAGCCCATTATCTTCTCTTATAATTATTGGATCAATCCTTGCCCTATCACTTGTTTTTTCTTTTAAAAAAACAAAATATGCGGCATGATTATTGCTTAAAAGATTCTATTTTGTATCTAATTAGAGATGAGTATGCGTTTGTTCTTTTGGTTGGCTTGTTTTTGTTTTCTTAGTTTCCCAATTTTCTCTGCAGACGAAATAGATCTTGAAAAAATCTCTTATACAGCCATTCCAACATCTCATTTTGCTCAGCTTTTACAAAAGCGGGAACAAGGATTTATGGCAAATGAGCGGGATGATGCCTTAATCCTTTTTCAATATGCAGGCAGAAACATTGATAACAACCCACAGCGTTCTAAGGTCTGCAAACAAGCATTCGGTAGATTTATAGATACTTTTCTAAATTATCCCCTGCCTGATCTTTTGTGTTGTATGCAGATGGGCCTTTCTTTTTCACCGCCAAACCAAATGACTGATTTCTATTTAACTGGAATCGGAAAAATTTATGTAGAAGCTTTACGTCGTTATTATCCAAACAATAAAGAATCCGTTTATGAATCTATGAGAAGCTTATTTAGTGTGGTTTATGATTTTCCAGACTATAAAGAACTCATGAATACCGTTCTTGCTGGTCTTTTGGAAAAAGAATGCATAACCCCTGCAATAGCTGAGAAATTGCTGAATCAAAAGCTCTCCGGCGGTCATTTCAGACATACAGGCCCAAAGTGGTTAAGCAATGATAATGAAAATAAACTTTTAGCCGTGCAAATTAACGGCTCACAAGGCTAGCCTTTTCATCCGTAAATTTTAATTCTTTACAATGTGCCTGGGCTCTTTTACTACACAATTAAGAGAATTTTAATTCTTATTAAATATTCTGAGGCTGTAACACATAGGGACAGATATGCGCTTTTTACTTTTTTTTATTTTATTTTTCTTTTCAAACGCTCCCTTTCTTTTGGCGAGCGACATTGACCCCATCGCATTAGAAGGGCAAATAAGAACTTGGTACACAGACTACAAAAGAACTGCCACCCTACCTACTAAAGAACTTCGTCGTTCTGCAACCTTTGTTGGGCACTTACACCGTCATCTTTTAGAACAAGACACCGAAGAGGGCGTTGATCTTTATAGCCGGGCAATTTTGGCGGTGGTTGGACGCGGAGCTGGTGTTGGTGGATTAAGGACTCCTAGGAATGATGCTGACAAATCCTACCTTTTAACCTCAGAGGAAAAAGCCATTGTTAAATCGGCTTTAATTGATGCCGAACGATTAAGAAGAAAAGAATTAGACTTAGCAACAGATTACTTTGGAACGCCAGAGGATTACTTTAAAAAGGCAAAAGATGGCGAACAAAAATTTGCCCTTAGTAAACATGCCAAAGTCGTTCAAAATATGGCCCGTAAAATATTCTCCTTACACGTTTATATTAATGATCCAGAAATGGCTAGAGAGCAAGAAATGAGCCCTCATCTTCTAAAGGCTTTGACCCATCTCGATCTTTCAAAATCAACGACACTTCCTAGAATTTACCAAACTAGGCATTCAATAAGAAACCTTAGCGACTTCGATATATTCAACATGGCTTTTCTTGACCAATCGGCGATGACAGAAATCTTAACGCAGTGGGGGCATCCTCGCCATGATATCCCCCTTGTCTATTACACATTGCAAGGATTACCAAATTCTATTTCAGATGACTTGCGAACCCCCGTTGCCCAAGAAATATCTACCTTAAGCTCAAAGAGATTGGCAAAGAGGCTCTTGACTGAAACTGGGCAAACCGAAGAGGCTATCTTAGAAACTCTTGGCACAAAAAGTATAAGAGGCATTCAATCAACGCTCATTTTGGAGATTTTCTTAAACAAATACTTACCAGAAACTGGTGGAGCATCAATGGATCCAAACATGCTCCTCCACCTTTTCAAAATGGCAGGAAAGGAAATTGATAATGATCCTCACCGGACTGAAATTTGCCTAAGAGCCTTAGAAAGATTTATGAGAGCGTGTCCAGACTGTCCCCTTGCACAAATTGTGGAGGCTTTAATTTCAGGTATTTCTTATTCGCCAAATGATCAAATGACTGATTTTTATTTAGAAGGAATAAGGAAGGTTTATCTTGCGGCTTCGGAGCGTTATCACGACACGGACAAAAGCAAGATTTTAGAATCTATAAGGCCAGTATTTGGGGCAGTTTACGAATCCAAAGAATATAAAGAGTTGATAAATACAATTCTCGCTGGTCTTTTAAAAATGGATTGCTTGGGGATTAAAGACATAGGTAAATTTGCTGATGGAAGCTGGGTGAATAGCCCTAATGAGCAAGCGTTAGTCGATAAATTTGGCGTTTTAGTACAAGAGATGGTGGATCCGGGTACTCTATTAGGCCTTGTACACAATAAAAACATAAATACAGATTGCAAATTTCTGATACCAAAGCGCTTAGTTGAGCTGGGTGCTTTTGATGTTCTCTTTAAATCCTTTAGAGCCGGTGCGCGCATTGACCGCAAAATACTAGAACTTTTTAAGACCCATGGTAGACTCTCTCCGCCCTTATTAATTTCTGTCGCTGATTTTATTAGCATCGAGAATGTCAATTTTCTTTTCGAGCTAACAAATGAAGTGACATGGACTGAAGAAGAAAGAGCTAAACTTGCAAAAAGCATAGGCACGAATGGTTCCTTAGATGGCCTTTCAGGTGGAATCAAAAAAGCCGAAAAATTCACACCGATCATACAATCATTAACAAGATCTGATTTATTGCTAGGCTTTATGTCCGATGAAAAAATGCCTTCTCAATTAAAAGTGATTACAGCACGTAGATTAGCTGAACTGGGCTACTGGGATCAGTTAACAGGCCTATTACGCCCCAATGGTAATGATAAAATTGTATTTCAGGAAATACTGAAACTCTTACAAACCGGCGGTCAATTAAGTCCTGGGCGCATGATTCTTGCAGCGAGTGTTATTCGAATCCAGGATGCAAGCGATAGTAAGTTAAAAGAAGAAAGGGAAGCTGTCGAAAAAGATGCTAGAGACACTATCGATAATCTATTAACAACAGCGAGTAGTGTCATTTATACCCAGGCTGAACTTGATGAGTTTACGCAGACAATAGCTACAAACCTTAGGATTGGTCAGAAAGAGGCTGATTTATGGAACGCTGAATACATTGCAACAAGAGTCGGCGATCTGGCTAGTTGGGATCGTTTAACAAGATTATTATCCCCCAATGGAAAAGATAAAAAAGCATTTAAAAGAATACTGCAGTTCTTAAAAATCAATCATCAATTAAATGCCGATCGTATGATTTTTGCAGCGGGTGTTATTCAAACCAAAAGCGCAGTTGATGATCTATTAACAAAGGCTAGAGACGTGACTTTTAATGAGGGTGAACTTGATGAATTTGCAGCCAGAATAGGTGCAAATCCTGCGTTTGGGGCACCAGAAGCTAATTTATGGAAAGCTGAATATAAGGCCGCAACATCTAACACTGAGGAAGATTGGGACGGATTAACGCACTTACTGGCTCCTAATTCCCGTGATAAAACTGCATTTATAAGAATACTAGGGTTCTTAAATGACCACAAAAAGCTCTACGCAGAACGCATCATTATCGCAGCGAGGTGCGCGGATACACAGGAAGCTGCCGATGATTTGTTAGAAAAAGCTAAAGTGGTTGTTTTTTCCATACCTGATCTTGACAACTTCATAACTGCAATAAGGGAAAATACTCACTGGATTGGAGATAAAAAGGCTGAAAAATGGATGGTTGAAAAAACCAATAAATTAGCTGAATTAAAACGTTGGGATGAGCTAACAAACCTGCTGATACCTAATTCTAGTGATAAAGATGGATTTAAAAAAATACTAAAACTCTTAAATGATAACAGTCAACTAACCGGCCAGCGAGTAATCTTAGCAGCACATTTTGTCGGCACTCCAGAAGCAGGCGATGATTTGTTGGAAAAAGCTAAAAAAGTCGTTTTTGTTGACAACGAATTCTTTCATTTTGTGCAAGCCGCAACTGGCAATGATGATATTGGTGCGCAAAAAGCACAAGCATGGGCGCAAGTATATGGGACATAATAACATCTTATCTTTTTGCAATTTTGAGGTTTTGATCGGTATACTAATTGGTATGTGGCTTGATGATCAGATTATATGAACACTTTAAAAAAGGTGAATTTACTTTTTTATGAAACGAACTTCTGTAACGATTACCTATAGTCTCATAATTTTTTTATGGCTCGCTTGCTCGTTTAGCATTGCGCTTCATGCTGAACATCCTTTGGCATGGGGTGGGTTAATTGGGCTGACAATTTTAATCGGCATCAGTGCCCTTGTTTTCTTTCAACTGCGCAGCAAATATGTACATTTAAAAGAAGAAATGCGTACCGTCAAAGCGGTTCTTTCCACCCTTTCTAGCAGTTGTGAATTGGTTGCTTTTGATGAAAATGGCAAAACACTTGTCACAACACACCCGCATGCTTACCCCCATAAAAAAGAATTTTTGCGCAAATTTATGATGCGGGTAACCCCTACGCCAGAATCTTCATCCTTTAAAGAATGGGTTGAAGTTCATGAACCAGGCGAAGCTTTATTGGTTGGTGGAGGAAATGGACTTGGTCAACAACAAAGATGGTGGCTCACGCAAGTCCATCCCATAGATTCGCTCATGGTTGAAGGGAAAAACCTTTTGCTAACAACCGTAACGGAAATAACCAAATATTTAGACAGCTTTACTCAATTAAAAAACAACTACACACAGGTAGAATCCTTTTTAGACAAGGCCCCTTTTTCTATCCTTTATATTAATCATTCGGGTCATTTGATTGG
>JAIEMR010000112.1 GCA_019751935.1 Alphaproteobacteria bacterium | reverse complement strand
ACCCCAGTGCCTAAAAATGTAGCACTTATTATAGCAGCCCGATAACGGTGGTACAATGCCGAGCGAAAAATATATCTTTGTACGCGCGTCGATCCTATTTCACCCCCATAATTTTAACAAATTCCAATGGTGGAGGCGCCGGGTACCGCCCCCGGGTCCGCAACGCTTATTACATATACCGTTTATCGCCATAGTTAACCAAAGCTAACACTAAATAAAATAAACCTTTTTAAGGGGAAATCAAGAAGTTTCGGACACGAGTTAGCGCGGAGTGTATTTATTGTAGAGAAATTAAGTCAGAAAATACTTCTTTTTAGATTTTTATACTTGTGTAGCTGTGAAACTGTGATCCTGTATTAATATATTAAAGAAAATATATTTATAACTTATTAACTAATTATGAATTATATTTTCAATTAAATAAAATCCAGTGAAAAAGAGAAGTATATGAATTGCGAAGATAAAAAACTCTATCAATTGAGTGTTAATATCGCACATTTGTTTATTCTTATCACACTAAGCTATTTTTCTACTCTTTATGCAGCAATGGGAACAGATGCTGGGGAAGCAACGGATGAAGCAGAACCGAAAATGGGGATCGAAATCGAAACTTCGGCAATTAAGGTAAAATTAGATGGTGAGAAAAGAATCGGATTTATTGTTTCAAAAGAAGGTCGTAATTTGTGGATGATTGAAGACGATACGTATGATCATACTTTTGAGGGTACAGGTCATGATAGAAATTTAGAATGTAAAACTATAGGGGGATTTTCTAGAGAGAGTGAGCTCCCACAAATAATAGACGCCATCAAAAGAAACCTTTTGTACTTTCATGAAAACTCCCAAAGAGCTCCTTTGGTGATGACTCCAGAGTTAATTAAAACGCAACTTTCAGATGAATATAGGGTTTCACCTAAAAAAGATGGTCCTCATTCAGTTGAAGTCAAATCTAAAAGCGAAGATAACAAGGTAAAGTTGCAAATAACCTATCAGCTTCCGCTCGCTCATATACCAAGTGTTTTTATGCGCCTAAGTAACTTGAATCATAATGATATAAAAGGATTTCTGCTAGCTTTAAAGAGTTCTACAGAGCCTATATCTGCTGAGGAAATAGCAAAGAAAACCTCAAGTACATTCGCGACGGATAGGCATGATGCTGAAACCTATAAATTAAGAAATTTTTTTGTAAGCCATCTTGCTGGGCATATTTCAAAATTACAGCCAGGAAATCTTAAGGGTTTCTGTTATTTATTTTCATTTTATTGGTATCAATTATTTAATAATAAAGAGTATTTGAGAGACCAAGAACCTGGTCCAAAACAATTTCTAGGAATAATGTCCAGGGTTCCTTTGTCACAGTTATTTGACACTTTGTCACCAAAGGACCAAAAACATTTTCGGTCTATATTTGATTCAATTATTGAAGCAGTAGGAAGTGACTATCACATAATTCCATACGATAACTATGAGAAAAGACCGGTTTTCGATACACTCAAGCTAGACGAATGGTATGGTTCATTGGTTGAAGAGGGAAGTAGGGTAAATGTAGGTGGTCGAATGGTTGACCTGTTGTCTCCTCCCCCTGGTCTAGAAGATGTAGATTACTCAATGGGAATTATGGATATACACAAAGATTCATCTGGTCTTCCCTTGTTAGAAGTGAGAGGTTACGCTAACATTAGGCAGATGAAAGAGCGTTTGACTTTTGATACGTTCGATAGTTTTGTAAATGATGAAGCTCGTTGGTTTTTTGGGTTATTCGCAGGGGACGATAAAAAATGAAAAAATATGTTTTATTTTTAGGGCTTTTGTGTTTATTTGCTGAAACAGCCATCAGCGGGGGTCCTATTAAAGATCGCTTTACGTTCGACGGTTATATCGACGATATAGTATGGTGTTTATGGCGCGGTCAGTCGGTTAAACCAGAATTCATAGATGGAGCTATGGAGGCTATGGAGGCTCCGCCTCGTTCTGCGGCCGAGAAAGATAGCCCTGTTGAAGAAAGCGGTGAGTTTTCTGATGAGCTTACAAAGTTCGGTTTGGGGCTCAAGAAGGACGCAGAATTGAAAGAAAAATCCGCTGATAACCTTGCTAATATAGATTCTTTTATAGAAATGATGCAGGCACGAACAGAGGACCCCCGCCTTTTAGAGGCTATTATCAACAATATTTCTATAAAGTTTTAGGTTCACTGTAGACAGTAGCTTTAAGCAGACTTGGAAACAGCTTCCCAGCCACCCTGCATATTTTGACGCCAATAAACGCAATCCATGCCTAATTTTTGGTAATGATGAAAGCGTTCATTTGCAGCCTCTAAAAAGTCTGGAATATTTCCATCGAATACATCTAGACAACGGCTAAACCCACTTGATGCTTCAATGAGGGTGCCAGAAGTTGAAATGATCAAACTGGCCTTATTAGGGTTTTCTATTTTTGTTGTTAACCAAATGGGTTGGCGGCTATGAGTCTCAGGGGCATCTGCAGCTGACCCATGCGGCAGAAAGGCATTTGTTGAATAGGTCCAAAAAACCGAATTGAGAAGCTCAAGGCGTTCTTGACTATCAACTAAAACCACTGCTCTTTGGTTTGCAGCGTAGGCTTTTTCAAGTAGCTTAGGCAGCGTTTTTTCAAGAGGCGTTGTTGTGAGTTGATAAAAGGCAACTTCCATCTATTAACCCTTAAGGTGTTTTATTTTGAGATTGCGTACTGTAGCGACCAAAGTTACCAAAAATATCACGCATAATTGATGTTTCGTAACCTGTGGTTTCTGTTTTTCTGTCAATTGGAATAACTGGATGTTCACCTTCATATTTCGCCACATCTCTTACAATCCCCTGCGCATCAAACCTAAGAATTATCGTTTGTTGTTCTAAGGTTTCGGGTCTGTAGAACGATGTTGTTGATGTCCTTTTGGAAATGTAATACCAATTATGGCCCTTTTGTTCATCACCAAAAACAGAAGACGTAGACGGACTTCCAAAACGTTCTTGGATAGTCTGCATTGTGTCAATGCCAATTTGGATTTTTTTTATGTCCATAGATTCGGGATTATAGCCTCTGCTGTCTATGGTTGGATAGCATCCTACAAGCAGAAAACTAATCAAAAAGAGATTTAGAAAAAGAGAAAAACGAGCCATCATAAAATCAGATATTTATTCCTTACATTTTTCTAGATTTCGCATTACTTTAAGAAGATGTCAACTCTTTGCAAGAAAATACTCAAAACATAAGCATACCCAAAGTGTTTCAAAAAGCCGGGCAGGCGTTTGAGGGTCAAGGAGCGGAGTGTATATGAAATACATCAGCACCGAAGATCTCGAAAAACAACGAACCCGGAATTTGAAACAGGAAGGGTGTAAGTGTGAGGATGGAGTCTCTATGGAAAAAAATAATAATACAGAACTAATGCGAGTCGTTAATCTAGAACGCATCCACAGTGATAAGTCATATTTTATCGTGACGGCTTTAAAGGAAGAATGTGACGCTCTTGCTAAAAGGTTTAATTTAATAGGGATCGAATCTCTTGAGGCGCGTTATGATGTTGACCCTGTGAAAACCAGTCGGGGAGGGTATAATCTGAGGGGAAAACTGCATGCTGTTGTTGTGCAAAGCTGCGTTGTTACTTTGGCCCCAGTTCGTGAGGTTATGGACGTTGATATAGACCTTCAAGTTGTTGATAAAAAATATGAAGAGTTAGATCCTTTGGATCCTGAGTTGGAAGATGATTTTGAATACAGCAGCTTCGATGAAATTGATTTAGGGGAAATAACGGCTCAATATCTATCTTTATCTTTGAATCCCTATCCAAGGGCGCCTGATAGTGATGCAAGTAAAATTCTTGAAGAGTTTCAAGATAAGAAAAATCCTTTTGCAATCTTGGAGAAATTAAAGCCATGAAAGACTTGGTCCTTTCTTTTATAAAAGCGTCAGCACTTGGCAATGATTTTGTTATTTTATCTGTAGTTGAAGAAGGGATTGATTTAGGTGCTTTGAGCGTATTTCTAAGTGATCGCCGAGAGGGAATTGGTTGTGATCAGGTTATTTTTATAGAAGGCACGTCTGAGACAAAAGAATTTAATGTTCGTTTTTTTAATGCTGATGGTTCTGAGGCAGAAGCTTGCGGGAATGGCACCCGGTGCGTCTCTAAAATTCTAATGGATCAAACAGAAACTGAAATAGTTTTTCTTAACACGGCTGGCGGTTATTTAGAATGTAAAAAAGCAGCAGGTAATCAAATAACCATAAAAATGCCATCTCCTAAATGGAATACTGAGATCCATCTGGGGGAGTATCAAGAAATTTCAGATCCAGCTCCGATTTTTGTAGATTTAGGCAATCCCCATTTGGTTTGTTTTGTGGAGGATATAGAACATGTTGCAACTTTAGGACCGTCTTTAGAGGGGCATCTTTATCAGCATGATACTCAATTTCCAGAAAGAGTGAATGTTGGTTTTGTGAAAGTTTTGGATGAAGAGACTATAGTTCTAAAAGTCTGGGAAAGAGGTTCAGGATTAACGCCCGCTTGTGGCTCGGGTGCTTGCGCTGCAGTAGTTGCAGCAAGGGCACAAGGGCTGGTTTCTGGGAAAGTTAAAGTTTATCAAGATGGTGGTGTTCTCGAAATTGATTTTGACATCTCTGATCTTTTTATGACGGGAGAAGCAAAGGTTATCTATAGCGGCCAAATAGCAGTAAATTTAGACATGCTAGAAGCGTTCAAGACATTGCACCCTTTAGATGAGATTTATGCAGGAACCATTGTTTTAGTGCAGCTTTCTCCAGAGGGTGATGAAGATAGTTATGAGATTTTTGCTGATTTTGGTGAGTTTGGTAGACGCAAAACAACAGCGGCTTTGGCTAATTCTTACGAGATGACGCAGCTTTTTGGAAAGGCCATTGCTGGGGTGTTGTCGACGGATGATCCAGATTCATTTACTCTTCTTGGGTATTTAGATGGAGATAATGATATTCTTTTAATGGATCGTCCTCTTCATCTCAAAAATGGTGAGAGGATCATCAATGATGCTATTTGATGAATGGCTGAGTGTCACAGTCATTGCAGGGGTGGCTATTATTAGTCCAGGGCCGGGCTTTGCTGTGGTTGTCAGAAATAGTTTAAGCTATGGGAGAGAAGCAGGAATTGCAACGGCTCTTGGTAATGCGTTAGGGGATATGGCTCATGTGGCTTTGAATTTGTTGGGCATTGGTTTGTTGATTGCGAATTCTTCCGGCACCCTGAGTACAATTAGACTTCTTGGAGCCCTTTATTTATTTTGGCTTGGTGTTAAGGGGGTTTTAAGTAAGCCCAGACTTAAGAATGATTTTGAAAATATGACTAAGCCTACGAATCGACTTCGAGCCTTTTATGATGGATTTTTAGCAACGCTCTCAAATCCTAAAGTTTTTATCTTTGTCTTTGCATTATTTTCCGTTATTATTTCGACCGAGACACCCTTTTACCACAAAGTGATGTATGGTGGCTGGATTGGTGTTTTGTCTTTGTGCTGGTTTACAATTGTTGCGCTTTTCTTCACTGACACTAGATTTGTGAATAAATTTCAAGATTATCGTCATTGGCTTGAAAGAGGAACAGGGCTTATCCTTATTGCCTTTTCGATTAGTTTGTTGTTGTCATAAGTCTGTTTTCTGGTGCAATCAACATACGCAGACTTAGAACCTGTATTCACAAAATTTATCTTCAGCGAAAGTGATCAAAGGGGCGGATACAAGCCGCAAAGTGCAGGTATGGCAGGGTTCTACGACCAAGCTTTAAGGCGCTGTAGTCGCCCCTTTGAACCTTTCCCTCTGGGTTGCGTCAAAAGGGTTTTTTGCTACGTCAAAGTCTTGGACCGTAGGCAGAGCTATGGTCTGCAGCCTTTTCTTGCAGAAAACTCTTTTGAGCAGCAACGCTGAACGACGAATTTTGTGAATACAGGTTCTTAATGTTTCTTAACAGCAATAGCGCCAATAGCTTCTTTGCCATCTCGTGCAGTTTCAGTGCCAAATCCTTGCATGGAAACGTAACCCATTCTTTCAATTTCGAAGCCATGTCGTTCTAGAGCGTTTCTGAGAATTTCTTGATCCATGATGTGTAATTGTTTAGGTAAACTATAGGCTTGATCAGGCAAATGTTCTTCTACATCTAGATACATTCCTGGCCATGGATCTCCTTTTTTCTTTCTTCTTTCAAATTCGGGAAGGACCTTTTCTCTGTACCCAATATGTTCAGAGGACATAACCATAATATAAACTTTTCCACCCTTTTTTAGCCAAGTCATTGCATTTTCCAACCCTAAGTCAACCTCTTTTCCTGGTAGAAAGTGTAAGACTCTATGAAGAATAATAGCTCGCAGGAAGTTTTTTGGAATATCGAGATAAGGAAAAGGCGTTGTATTGAGAAACAAACTTAAGATTTCATCAGGATTTTTTACTTTTTTTCGGCTGTAAAGTAAATGTTGCATTTCAATATCATTCGAGATAACAAATACTCCTTTTGAAAGAGCTTTGCGCGATAGAAAACCATATCCCGCTCCCACGTCTAATACATATTCTCCTGGATATTCTTGGCAAAAATTAATAAATTCTTCTGCAACCCAACTAAGATTTGTCGAGTTAATGTCGAATCCCATTTTGTTGAATGTAATAAAAGATTTTCCGGTTTTGCTAAGCATCGGGGGAATGATAGAGAGTTTGTCGAGGCTTTTTGAGTCGGCTCGTATTCCAATTCCAGGGTTTTCTGCGTAGGGTTGACTTAATTCTGTGTAAAGATCGTTTTTAAAAGCTATGAAAACAAAAAGCATTGCGCAAAACGTGACTACAAGCTTTTTATTCAAAATGTTTCTCCTGTTGTAAGGGCTAAATAAGGAACAAATCATTAATTAAGTCAATAGCGGTTGAGTGCAGTATGCAAGTGATATTTTCTTATTCTACACCCAAGGAAGCGGATAAGCTTTTGGTGCTTTTACCGGAGCATGAAGACTTAAGAATTGTTGAGGAAAAGGGTAGGCGGAGTCTGATGTTTTTTGAAATTCTTGATTGAAAGGGTTTTCTTTAAAAGACTGTTCTTGTTCAAGGTTATAAAACTGCTCTTGTAGAGAACTGGTCATTTCCTTGGCCTTTGCTACAAAGCGACCTATTGTTCTCAGAACAATGGGAAGTTCCTTGGGACCCAATAGCACAAGTGCTAAAATCGCAATGAATAAATATTCGCTCCAACCTATATCCAGCATTCTTTAATTACTTTGACTTGACTATGTGTACAGCCCATTGTTACGTTAATCGAATCATCCCAATCGCTCCCGAAAGGTAGCACCAAAAATGATAGAAAGCAAACTCAATATGCTTGACCTCACATCACCTATAAAGGTTCTTTCCACACTAGAAGAGGCCTTAAATGCATATCAAAAAGATTCCAAAAACACCTTTATACGAGACGCGTGCATCCAACGTTTTGAATACAGTTATGAGTTGACCCACAAAATCCTAAGACGTTATCTCGAAATGACCGAGCCAACAACAATTCTCATCAATGATTTGAGTTTTCCAGCTCTTATCCGTCTTGGTTATGAACGGGGTTTGCTGAGTGCAGAATGGGTTGTATGGAAAGATTTCAGAGAGGCTCGTAATATCACAAGTCACACGTATGATGAAAATAAAGCTTTGAGTGTGCTGGCCGTAATTCCAGATTTTTTAGCTGAAGCTAAACGCCTTTTACAAACCATTGAAAAAAGGCAGGAATCAAACACGTGACAGCCCCTATTGATATCCGTGCTCGTGATTTAACAATTGTCCAGGAAATCTTGCGTAATATTTTAGCGCCAGAGGCTAAAGTGTGGGTGTTTGGGTCGCGCGCTAAATGGACCGCCAAGACTTCCTCTGATTTGGATTTGGCCATCGATGCAGGACGGCCCTTAACGCTGGCAGAGAGCAGTAATTTGGCCGATGCCTTTGAAGAATCGGATCTTCCTTACAAAGTTGATGTAGTGGATATGTATACTATGAGCGACACCTTTCGCCCCTATGTAGAGAAAGAGCGAGTGGCGTTGGATTGGGAAAATAAGATCTGAGCAAAGAGTTGGGGTGGATGGTGTATTAGAAACGCCACTGGATTTAATACCACACGCTTTTGTTTCAATTGATTGTAGTGTTATTTCAATACCCCCCAGACGAACCGGACATAGAAACCATAGCTCTTGAAAGGCTGAGGAATTTGGGGTGAAAGGCTGCATATGGGCCTGATATCGCTTCAGATAACCCTTTGTCAGAAAGAAAATGTACGGAATTTAGTTGGCTCCCCGGGACGGACTCGAACCGCCGACCCAGTGGTTAACAGCCACTTGCTCTACCGACTGAGCTACCGGGGACCATGAGGACTTTTCTAACATAAAC
>JAIEMR010000085.1 GCA_019751935.1 Alphaproteobacteria bacterium | reverse complement strand
AAACAGGAATCTCTAACAAAACAGCCTCTGGATCACCACGTCGCCTAGCGGTGACTCGTGATGACGAGAAGAAGAATGCGTCATTGATGACAATGTGCTTTTACTTTCTTTTGGTTTGAAAATTTGTCGGGTGGTAAGGCCAAATTACATTAAAGGGGCAATCTTATATAAATCTTTGCTACTCTTATCAGAAATGGGTTCGAAATAGTATGGTACAGCATTTTCTCCTTTTGCATATTCACCGTTTAGAAGCAAAACCAAATTGCCATAAAATACACTGTGACCAACAATCAAGGCGTTGTCATATTTGTTGACAATATCAACAATGGTTTTATGGATACGAGTTTGCAAAAGATACAGGCTTTCAGCGCCTGGAACAAAATTTCCTTTCCTCCAGATTTTTTTATGTTCGCTTGCTATATTAAGATCTTCGCCTTCTTTTATCCCCCAGTTTGCTTCTTTCAACCCATCCTCGTAAAGTATTTGTACATTTAGCTCTTTATTAAGTATCTCAGCAGTTTGTTTGGCTCGGATTAGCGGACTAGCCACAATTATTTTTATACCTTTATTCTTTAATAATTTGGCTGCTATTGCTGCCTGAGATTTGCCTTCTTCATTAAGCGGCACTTGCAGATCAAGATCTCTGGGAGCAATACCATTTATATTTAAATCAGTTTGTCCATGACGAATAAAATAGAAACTTTTATTAATATCGGTTTTTTTGAATCTAGCCTCTTCATAGTATTTTTCGCCTTTAGCGTTTGTACGGATTTCATCTCCCGAGGCGCAAGCCTTTTCTAGAGACAAATCCTTGCTACCACAATCCTGAACTTTAGTCGGTGTACAGCTCGATAAAGCTAAACATACAGTTAAAAACGATAAATTTTTTATAAACATACTGTTCTTTAAAAGATTTTTAAACCAAAAGCATCTTAAGTTGTTGATACACTTCATTGCCGTTTCTTTTGCCAACTAAGATTACATGAACTGTTTTTTCTGACTCAGCTAAACGGTAAACAATTCGGTATTCACCGCAATCTCCGCGTCTATAGGGCTCGTAATCTTTTAAGGTTTTTGAATCATGCGGTCTTGGATCATTTTGGAAACTTAGGATATATTTTTTAAGTTGCCTTTGGTGTTTTTGAGGGATTGCTTGAATAAATTTGATGACTCTTTTATCAAGGATAATTTGGTACATATCTTAGCTTTGCTTTAGGAAATTCAAGCTTTCTTCTGCAGTTTCCCATTCGGCTGTTTTCTCCAAAGTCTCTGCCAACGTTCCCCAAAAAGCATCTTCTAGTTCCTGATAATGTTGATAAGAAACCATCACTACAGAGGGGTGACCAGATTTTTCGATAACAACAGGTTCCCTGATAGCTGCTTCTAAAATAGCGCCGGGTCTTCTGTTCAGCTCTGTAGAGGAAATATGCATTTTAGGTACCCTTAAGTATTTGCGAAAGCCTATATACGTAAAATAGGTAATTTTCGTAAAAAAGTCAAGTCTTTTTCTCTCCCATACTGCAGTCAAGCAGTCAAACTACGGCTGATAAAGACCAATATGAGCGCCGCTTGGGTCTTGGATCACAGAAAATGAACCGCCTGTTTTAATCTTTGTGGAAGGAACAATGATTTTTGCTCCCAGCTTTTCTGCTTTCCTTGTATAGCGGTCAAGGTCTTCTACTTGAACATAAGGCATCCAGTGAGGCGGACAACCTTTTTGCGCTTCCATGATGCCACCACCTGGGCCTTCTCCTGTATCAATATGCGTATAAGGCTCTTCTTTGTCAGGGGATTCACTCAGTTTCCAGTCAAAGAGAGAGGTGTAAAATTCTTTTATGTTCTTAAGGTTTGTGCTTTGAAGTTGAAGCCAGCAAAAGGAATTTTTCATTAAATATCTGCCTTTTGAAATTCATAGAGTATATAACGCATAGCATACAAACTTTTAAAAGAAAGGAAAGTGGGAAAGATGAACAATCTTCACTGTGTTAGAGAGATTTTAAATAACCTGAGTTCAATGGAACGAATATAAATTATATAATCGTCATGACGAAAAGCCGTAGGCTTTGTGGCCATCCAGAGAAATACTTACAAATCAGCATCCGCAATGTATTCCCATGGACCCTTGGGTCAAGCCCAAGGGAAACTCTGTATTTGATCGCGCACCCAAAGTTTTCCTCCGACTTGATCGGAGGATCTTGTGACACTCATTATATTGCGAACATGGCAACCTAAGACCCCACGGCGGGGCCGTGGGGAAACTAAGTCTGGGAGGATTGGAAGAGACTATAAAATAACCAACAAAATCAGTTTTCACATGGCTCGACCCAAGGATCCATTAGCAGGTCAGTCCAGGAACTGGACCTTAAGGCGAAAAGGGAGCTACAATGTCGAGCAGCGAAGTTGAGTCTCTATTCAGAAAATCACCTCTCTAATAAAACAGCCTCTGGATCACCACGTCGCCTTGCGGCTCCTCGTGATGACGAGAAGAAGAATGCGTCATTGACGACCTTTTGGTTTGAAAATTTGTCGGGGGTAAAATGGGCAGTTCACGTCTACCCAGCAGCATCCTCAGCCTTAACCCCAATATACTGCAACAAATCGCCTAAAACCTCTTGGGTTCCCTGACGGGCGACAGCGGATATGGTGTGAACTTTTGCCTTTGATAGCTTTTTGAGAACTTTGACTTTTTCCTTAATCTCGTCTTCATTCAATGCGTCGCATTTGTTCAAGGCCAGAACTTCTGGTTTTTTAGCAAGATCAAGGTGATACAATTTCAATTCTTGGCGAATGGTTTTATAGGCTTTGCCGACGTCTTCCTGTGTTCCATCAATCAGATGAAGGAGCACACCGCACCTTTCAACGTGACCTAAAAATCGGTGACCAAGGCCTGTGCCTTGATGGGCATTTTCAATCAACCCAGGTAAATCAGCCAAAACAAATTCCCGGTCATAGCAATAAACCACGCCTAATTGGGGGTGAAGCGTTGTAAACGGATAATCAGCAATCTTTGGTTTAGCACGGGTGACGGCAGATAGAAATGTTGATTTTCCAGCATTCGGCAGACCAATAAGACCAGCATCTGCAATTAACTTTAAACGGAGCCATATCCAAAACTCTTCGCCTGGCCAACCTGGATCAGATCGTCTTGGGGCCTGGTTAGTGGATGTTTTATAATGCGCATTGCCAAAGCCGCCATCGCCGCCTTTTGCCAGAAGAACTGTTTGTCCTTCAGTAACTAAATCCGCAACGAGGGTTTCTTTATCTTCTGCAAAAACCTGGGTTCCTACGGGAACTTTGAGGATAATATCTTCGCCGCTGATACCGCTTCGGTTGCGGCCCATGCCATGCTGTCCTCTTTGCGCCTTGAAATGCTGTTGATAACGATAATCAATCAGAGTGTTCAGGTTTGGAATCGCCGTTATAAAAACGTTACCGCCGCGCCCGCCATCGCCGCCGTCAGGGCCGCCGTATTCAATAAATTTTTCCCGTCTGAAACTAAGCGAGCCAGGGCCGCCGTCGCCAGATTGAATAAAGATTTTTGCTTCGTCGAGAAATTTCATAATGGGGAATGCTTTAACTATCTAAAATGAAAATAAAGTTAACACATATATAACTGAAAACTAAAGTGATTTTTTATAGTTTTAGCTTAATTTAAAAAACAGGATAATACTTGAATTTATACTCACACGTATTTATATGTATATAAAATTGAAATTAATTAAGGTGATAAATTGAAATTAACCAAAGGGATAATATTGGCTTTATCTTTAAGCGTTTCTCAAATTTGTTTTGGAATGGAGCGCATTGAGCTGCCAGAAGAGGCTCCTCTTACGTTACCAGGGACTTTCGTTGCTGTAAGAGCAGAAAAGGGAGAAAGAGCAGAGCTTGATCCCTTTGAATTTGCCATAGCTTTGCTTAAAAATCGTGAAAAGAAACTCACAAAGGCCTTGGAAGCAGTTAATGAGGGTACTTTAACACGTGAAGAAATAATAAGGTCTTTTATTTCTTTTAAAACAGAAGAAGCTAAAAGAGAGTTCGAAGAGACGGCTGTTATCGAAGCTACTAAGGAAATATTAACAATTCAGATTGGTTGTTACGGAAGCCTTCTAAAATTTATTGAAGCTCAAAAAGAGGCAACAAAAGCTACAAAGGATAGTACGTTGAGTGATCTATATTACTTAATGTCTTTCCTCAACCAAGAAGATATGGCCTTCATTCAATTCGTTGAGTCACCAGGATGGAAAATAGTAGTTTGTGAAGATGAAAATATCTTTTACGAGATGATTACTGATATTGTATGCAAGGATGCGCCAAAGCCTTATGGTGTGCTAAATCAATACTTCCGTGTTGTTGTGGATGAAGAAGCAAGAGGCGGAGCTATAAAATGGGAGTTTGATTATAAAGTATTAAAAAAGAGGATTAAGTCAATTATTAGTCCATTTTTGCATCATCCTGTTTTATGGTCTTCGGAATATAAAAATTCTGAAGGAATACTCAAGAAAAAAACCAACACTACGAAATCATCTTTAAATAGTAAGATGAAAGGTATCTTAACTATAGAAGATGAGGGGAAATTTCAATTAGACACCGTAATGACGCGTATTCTTGGAGCCGGAATTGACAGTAGTTCGCGGACTAAATTCGCTTCTTATCGTAGGTATGGGGAGCTTATCAAAGAAATAATGGATGATTTAAAAGCAAAATTACCTGAGATGGAGACTTATGTGTCGAAATTTGACCACTGGCTTCATGATCATCGGAGGCTTGCAGCTAAGCCTCTTGATAGTGATAAACAAGAAAAGCTTAGAAAATATTTAGAGCCTTTTGAAGAGCAAAATGAACAATTGAAGACTCCTGGAAGTGATGGTGTTGTGATCATTAAAGAGCCAACCACAGCCAATATACAACCTGTGAGTTATCAGCGTCCTTTGCCGCCTATTACTGGACATGTTCCTAATACTGACCCGAAAAAAGAAAAGCCGAAAACAAGAGGTGAAGTTGTTGATACAGAAATCACAGCTGAAGAAGATGAAGGTACACCCGCTGCACCAAGAGTTTATATTGAAGAGGTGGATAAATCCTCATGGATTTGGAGTGTTCTTCATGGAAACCACCCTGATTATGATTATATAAAAAGAGAATTCCATGACTTTTTACAGATCGAAAATTTAGCAGGTGAATGGGTGGAAAAAGAGAATAAAGGTGCGATTGCTATTGTGTCCCCTATAGATGGAGTAACGTATGTGGAAACTTTTCATGATCCGCATGGGCCAGTTGGTGAAAACTCCTATGCATCATGGAGGCTTGCAGTGAAGAGTTTGTTAAAAGCAGCCTCTATCGTGAGGAGCTAAGTTCTTTCTCAATGGTTAAGGCATCGCGCCAAACCATTGCTTTTTGCCCTGGTGAGCGTAACAAATAGGCCGGGTGAAATGTGGCGATTGTTTTAATAACTGGGCTTGTTGGTGTGGGCTGATAGCTTTGCCACTTGCCCCTTAGTTTAACAATCCCTTCAGCTGTTCCTAGTAATGTTTTTGCAGCAACTCCGCCCAATAGCACAAGTATTTTTGGGTTCACCAATTCAATATGCCGTTCAATAAAGGGCTGACAAGCGGCAACCTCGGCCGTTGTCGGCGGTCTGTTGCCAGGGGGACGCCAGGGGATAATATTGCTGATATAAACCTTGGTACGGTCAAGGCCAATAGATCCCAAGACTTTATCCAATAATTGGCCGCTTTGCCCCACGAACGCCAAGCCTTGCCTATCCTCATCCGCGCCTGGCGCTTCGCCAACCAGCATTAAATCTGCCTTTGGGTTGCCATCGGCAAATACCAAATTCATGGCTGTTTCTTTAAGGGCGCAACCCGTGAAACTCATCATCGCTTGACGCAATTCCTCAAGGCTTTGACAGCTGTAAGCAGGGTGATTGGCAGAAGAGGAGGGAGAAGGCGCCATAGCAGTTGTTTCGGTTTTTACGGGTGTGATTTTTATTGGCTCTTTTACTATAAAACGATTCTGCGGTTCATCACAAATGGCGACATCCACACCCATTTCATGATACCACTGCAATAAAGGAAATAGATTATCAGATTTCATGTCATGACTATACACAATGCTCCGGCAAAAATAAACTTAATGCTTCAAATAACCCATAAAGAGGAATCTGGGTTTCATTACTTACAGTCATTGATCACCTTTTACGGCAAAGGCGATCAGATTGAGGTTACTGAAAGTAATGCGTTTTCCTTAAAAATTAAAGGCGCATTTGGCAAAGAGTTACCCATTGAAGGCAATTTAGTATTAACGTCAGCCGAATGGCTTGATAAATTGTATCCAGGTCAGTCAAAGGCCTCTATTACACTTTCGAAAAACCTACCTCTTTCATCAGGCATCGGAGGCGGATCTAGTGATGCAGCTGCTACGATTGCCGCGCTTCTTGATTTATGGGGGATTGATCTAAGTTATTCTCAAAAAATAGACCTGATTAAGGCTTCCGGGGTTTTAGGGGCTGATGTTCCAGTCTGTTTAGCTCATCAACTTTTGGGTCGAAACTTCTTTTGGATTGACGGTACCGGAAAAGAAGGAGACCCAGAGGCCTTGTGGCAAGACGACCCAAAGGATTTTCATCTACTTTTGATAAATCCTTGGGTTAGTGTTTCCACGCTTTCTATTTTCAAGGCTTATGACAAGGTTTATGATGAGCCGATTATATCTCCAACCTCATTTGATCAATTAATTCCTTTTTTGAAAAGGACAAGGAATAGTTTAACCCCAGCAGCGTGTCAGTTGGCTCCCGCAATTTCAGAGGTTTTAAAAGCTCTGGAACCTACGCCCGGATGCCTTTTAGCCCGCATGTCGGGAAGTGGTGCTACCTGTTTTGGGATTTATGAAACCGCTGAACAAGCGCGAGAAGCTTGTAAAATAATAAAGCAGTCAAATCCTAACTGGTGGGTTTTTGCCGAATAATGTAAAAATGGTTGTGATTTGGATCTTCATGGCGAAAAGCCGTAGGCTTTGTGGCTATCCAGAAAATAGCCTTTATAAAAAACAGCTCCTGGATCACCACGTCTCTATCGCGCCTCCTGATGACGTCAATTAAATATACAAGGAAATCATCTTGAAACGATCCATCACCATTTCTGGCCATTCCACCAGCATTTTTATAGAGGATGAATTTTGGCAGGCCTTAAAAGAAATTGCCACTGAAAAGGAGATATCTGTTCCAGCGTTGATTGGTGAAATTGACATGTCTAGCATCAACTCAGAAAACACCACTAATCTATCCAGTCGCATAAGGGTTTATATATTGCAGTATTATAAAAAAGTATGAGAACATAGTATAATTTTGTAAAAAAACGTGAAAAAATAATTGAATAATTTTTATTTATCATGTTATTAACTGTATATTGTTAATAAAACTATCTTTTAGACATGATTACAGTATTAAAATTAGTTTCCTATACAATGATTTTAATGTTTTTTATAAATATTAATCACAATATCGCTTTGTCAGCTGAGGCAGAAGACCCATTCAGGATGGAAAACCAAAACCTTCATGATGTGTTTAAATGTTGTAAAACAACATTAAAAAGCTTTGTTTCATCTATAGAAAAAGATCCCACAGAGCTTGATAAGGTTATGGACGCAAATTTAATTGTGTTAACAAGGGGCGATGAAGAAAGCCTTATTCAAGGGTTGATGAATTATGCTCTATTTATTAACTCTGTAAAAGACAGGCCTTTAGAAGTCATGCCGTGGTATGGGCCTTATGAAGCTCGCCTAACAGAACTTTCTGGTCATTCGAATCCTATGATTAGGCAATTAACATTTCTTGTCCTTGCGAGTACTTTAGAAAAAAGAGAACGTTATTTATCTAGCAATGTTGGTTTGTATGCAGAGGCCGAAGCATTATTAGGTGAAGCAAGAGTTTCTTCTTATTCATTTATTAAGTACCTTTCTTATTTAATTTTAAACGATGCAGCTACCAAATCAGGCAATTTAGAGCATGCTATGACTGTTTTAGAAGAAGCAATCGTAGCAGTTCCGCTTTATAGCCTTAAACTCCATAAACGTATGTACAGATTTTCAGTACCCGACTTAGAAACCGAAAAAAGGTACTTTGCAAGAAGAATGGTTTCTTTAGGAAAGCTTATCGATGAGGGGACGCCGAAACAAAAGATGAGAGCCCAATTATATCTTGCAGGTTTTTTTAGCCATTCTGGGTTGAAAGAATTAGAATCTTATAAGCCAGAAGAAGCCTTAAAAATTTATGCTCAGCTTTTGGCAGATAAAGATTCAATCTCTCAGGAGTTGTATGAAAAGACTTTAACGGAATGTACAAGCTTACTTTCTTATAGCAATAACCCTGCTTATCAGAAAGAAGCATTTGCCTTAATTCAACA
>JAIEMR010000042.1 GCA_019751935.1 Alphaproteobacteria bacterium | reverse complement strand
GTTGGCGCCATTCAAAAAAATCCTTTTTCTCAAAAAATCTTTTTGTAAAATAGATGACAAAAATTGCAAAATTTTTATCTTAAAACATTACAAAAAATTTGTGAAATATTATGTTGCATTAAGCTACAACTATTTATAAAAATATAAATAGATATACAATATTTATATTTTAAAGTCTACTTTTTTAGGAAGAGATTCCATCTTCCCCTAGCAAGCTTTTAATAATAATATTTGGTGCTTCAGGAAAGCCCAACGAAGTGCCAAGATCAAAGATGTCTTGCCAGTTGGTGATATCGGTAATATCGCTAATCATGAGAGCTGTGCTCAGTTGTTCAATATTCTTACACCTGCTGAGCACGTATTTCCAGGTCAGTTCTTCTAGTTTTCTGCTTGTTCCTTTAAAGCCAATGTCGTGCGACAAAGTTGGATGAGAAAAGACTTTCCGAAGTAGCCTATTTTCTGTATCAGCTGCTTGAATAGCTTCAAGAGTTTTCGGCATAGGGACAGACGGATTGTCTTTTTCCCATAAAGATTTTACTGTTTTTCTGGTTACAATCACAGGAACCATGGCCTTTTTAAAGTTTTCAAATAGATCCTTTAATAGTCTTTCTTTTAATGGTTTTGGAACATACGCTGCTAATGATGGGTCTGGAGTTGGGGTGTCTTCATGGGTGTACCTGGGGTAAATATTTTCGTTGGTAAGGATCCAATCCCCTAAGAAAATTATGTCATGCTCAATGGGCACAGAGCATTGAGTGCGAGTAGATAATCTTGGAAAGGTATTTTGAACACTTAATCGAACACGGCCGGCAGGACTTGGTATTTCTATGTCTGTATATGTGGTTAATTTTCCGCCTTCGCTATAGGCGAGTTGATATTCAGGATTTTTTGCTCGAGGGATGGAGGCAATAAATGATCCGTCTCTTTGTTTTAATGTGATCTGTTCAACACTTGTTTGTCTATAAGTTTTGTTTGAAGAAATCAGAAAAAAAGGTATGCAAGAGTATTCTAATTCTATTGATTCAAACTCTCTTGTTTTCATATAATCCAATACATCTTCTGGTTCTTCTCTCAAATCTTTTAAATTTTCAGCGCACCAATCAAGCACCGTTTGATTTATAAAGTGATTCAGAACCTCGTCATGAATAGGCCGTGGTTGGGTGTCAAGATATGCTTTTAGTTTGTCACTTTTGTAATGTTTTAATTCAATTTCTAACGAAGGCGGCAGTTCAACAGGAATCCCTCTTCGAAAAATTTGATTGGTTGCGCGATTAAAGAAAAGATACTCTCTTTTAAAATAATCATCTTCATAATATTCAGCAGTATATACTGTGGATATTGTAAAGAAACAAGTAATAAGAATAAGGACGCAAGAGATCATGTGATTGATCCTTTAATTTATTCCTAACTATGAAGTCTAATTCTATATTGTTAATTTATTATTAATTTTGGTTTTTAATTTATTGTTAACAACAAATTAACAATTATTAATATTAGTTAAAATGAATTAACGAATTGTTAACAAATTGAAATTATCTAGTATATCGCAAGTGTTCTTTTGTAAGGAGATTTGATATGCTAAGTAAAAAAATGATGGCTCTCTTGGGGATGTCTTTGTTTCTAAGTTCAAATGGTTTGTGGGCAGATAATTTGCAAGCTTCTGGTCTTGACGAAGAAACTAAAGGTAAAAAACCTTTGGTTCCTGTGGTATCTGAAATAAATTTGCCTATTCTCTATTTCCCTGGAACAGAAGAGCCAAAAAAAACTAGATTGAGTCGTGATGAACTCTTAAAGCAAGCGGTTCTTCGCTCAAAAGATTCTTTGAATGTGCCGTCAAAGCCTGTGCGATTATTTGTTGATGAGGATGAGCAACCTCTAGCAAGTGATTTAAAATCTTTTTTTGCGCAATATAATAGGGGGGATGCGTAAGGCTGAAATCTATATTGATCTTGTGGCTAGATCGACATAAAACATTTTCGTCATTGCGAAAAGACGCAGGCTTTGTGGCAATCCAGTAAATCTAGATTTTTCAACATCTTTCTGGATCACCACAGCCCCTTCGTGGCTTCGTGATGACGGCGATTGCGTTGGCCTTGCTACGCTAGTCGCGGCTTAGACCCAAGGCTTCTAGTATTCTAAGGTATCGATGCCATTTTTCTTCGTAATTTTTTCCCAAAGTATAGAGGTAGTCCCAAGAATATATACCTGTATCATGGCGGTCCGTAAATAGGATGCGAATTGCATAATTTCCAACCGATTCAATGGAGTCTATTCCTATGTTTTTACAGCCAGAAATAATTTTTCTTTGACTGCTGCCATGGCCTTTTATTTCTGCCGATGGACTTTCGACCCGTAAATATTCTGCGGAATATTCAAAGCAAGAACCATCATCAAACTCTATGTTTAGCTTTTTTTCATTTTTTTTGAGTTGGATTTCTATCGGCCAAATTTTAAAAGTGGGGCGATCATTCATAACAAGACGAACTTTTCTCATCTTGTTTCTTTTTCTGACTTAAGGGCCTTGCTTCGTCAATTAGCATGATGGGGATGCCTCTACGGATAGGATAGGCCAGGCCAGCGACTTCACTGATGAGTTCTTGATTTTTCTCATCATATGTTAGTTTTGACTTGGTTAAAGGGCACACAAGAAGTTTTAATAAGCGAGGATCAACCTTGGACACTTTAAAGCTCCTTTAATGACAAACCGTGGGTTTTTCTGGATTTTCTAAAGCAGCCATTTCAATCATCGTTGTGATAATTTGTGATTGTTCCTTTAAAGTAGGACTCTCTAAAATGGCTTGTTTTTCTCTTGCCTCAAATGGGCAAACCATAGCTAAGGCTGTTATGAGTTTCTCATTTGATGTTTTATCTATTTCTTGCCAATCAGGGGTTATGTCCATGATTTTGAAGTAACTCTTTAAAGCCTTTAATAAGCGCAACCTATCAAAGGAAAAATCAACCTCTTCAACCATATCTTGTGTGTAACGATCATAAGATACAAGAGCTCTTCTATAGCCATGTTCTGAGGCTAATTCTTCGACAATATCAAACCTAGAGATGCCGCTGAGGGTAATGATAAGGCGACTTTCTTCTGCTTCATTAATATCTATTATTTTGCCAATACATCCTGATTTAAAAAGAGGAAGGTTTTCTTCTACATTTAGATTTTTAAGTATTGGTTGTACCACTCCGATCATATGATGACTTTTGATACTTTCAGCGATCATGCTTAGATAATCAATTTCAAAGATGGGGATTGGTAATTGTGAGCGCGGCAATAGGACTGCTCCATGTAAGGGAAGCAATGGAATTAATGTCGGCAAGTCTTTTAGTGTATAATTATTATTCATAGTATTCATTTTATGAAAAAAGCATGGCGGACAACTTGCGCCGCCCTTCTGCCGTTAGATGGTGACTATGGCCAAGTGAAGAAAAGATTTTAAGCAACATATCTTTTGCTACCCCGTTATTCCAATTTTTATCAAGACGATTTATTTCAAGTAATTCTTGAATCGCTTTTTCGATTTCTCTGCTTCTAAAGCTTTTTAAGGCGTTCTGATAAGATTGCTCGTTAGAGTTATTTGAAGAAACCAATTGCATTTGATCGATATCTTGAATGAGCTCTAAATGAAATAAAAGCGCTGTAGCTTGTCGTGTTTGACGTTTATCTGCTGGGATTTGTTTTAAGATCTCTTTTGCTTTTTCTTCGTGATCTAAAAACAAGTAACAGTGAGCCAAACCTGCAGCTGCTTTTTCTTCTTCAGGAAGCTCAGTTAAAATATCCATATAAAATCCAGCTGCTTCTTCATAAGAGCTCTTATCAAAAGCTTCCCCCGCGTGTTTTAATGCCTCTTCTAAATTAAGAGAGCTTGGAATTTTTGTTAACTCAAAGAGTTTGTTCAAAAATTGATCTAATTTCTGCTCTGAGACATTTCCCATAAAGGCGTCTATGGGCTGTCCTCTAAAGAAAGCGTATACGGTTGGGATTGTTTGAATTCTTAGTTGGGCCGCAAGCTCTGCATTTTCGTCAATATTAATCTTTGCAAGGATAAGCTTACCTTGATGCTTGGTGGCAGCTTTTTCAAGTATAGGAGCAAGTTGTTTGCAAGGTCCACACCAAGGTGCCCAAAAATCAACAAGGACAATTTTCTCATTCGACGCCTCTATAACCTCTACGGCAAAATTATGCATATTAACATCCTTAATAAAGGATGCATTTTTACTAAGATTGTTAATTCCGTCTAGAATAAGCACTCTTATATTTCCCTATTAACTTTGTTTCCTGTTAAACAGCAATGGATTGCTTGAAATTGTTTAATCTGGAATTTAGATAATTTTCTACATGATGACATAGAGAGGGAATCTGGTCTGTAAAGAAATGATCTGATTGATTAACTAACTGATAATCAATTTTAATGCCTTTTTGGTTGCGCAGCTTTTCAACAAGCGTTTGAATGGATGCTGTTGGCACAATGGCATCTTCATTTCCATGAATAATTTGTCCTGATACCGGGCAAGGAGCAAGGAAATTAAAATCGTACATATTTGCTGGTGGGCTTACGGAAATAAATCCTTCTAATTCTGGTCTCCTCATGAGTAATTGCATAGCAATCCATGCTCCAAAAGAAAATCCAGCTACCCAAAAACGATTTACATTCGGATTTGTTGATTGCAACCAATCCAGAGCAGATGCAGCATCACTTAGCTCTCCCTCTCCATTATCATAGCTGCCTTCAGATCGTCCTACCCCTCTAAAGTTGAACCTAAGGGTGCTGAATCCTTGTTCAACAAAACTTCTGTAAAGGGCGTACACAACCTTATTATTCATTGTACCGCCGTGTTTTGGATGAGGATGTAGGATAAGAGCGATTGGAGCATCTTTTTCATTGCTAGGTTGATAACGGCCTTCTATTCTTCCCGCAGATCCATTAAAAATTACCTCTGGCATACTCTTTCCTTCCTTTATCTATGTAACATTCTCTCTAAAAACTTTCTTTATTTCTATAAAAATTTAGAGAGCTGATAGTAAATACTTGACTTATTTAGTCGGAATATCATAGTTCTTGTATTAAGTTTAGCTGATCTCTCGCTCAGGTAAATTTTTAAGAAAACAAATTTCCTGTCAAGACTAGCATGCCTTAAAATAAAGTGCTACGAAATTAAATAAAGATCCTTAGGGGAAACAATTGAAATTAAGTACAAAGGCCAGATATGCTGTAATGGCGATGGTAGATCTTGCTAGAGAGGGAGGGGATACGTCTTCTTCTTTGACAGTAATTTCTGAGCGTCAAAACTTGCCTTTGCCTTATTTAGAGCAGCTTTTTCTAAAACTTCGAAGGGCGGAGCTTGTAAAAAGTGCCAGAGGGTCTAATGGCGGATATATGCTGATGCGTAGTCCCTCAGAAACTAATATTTATGATATTATAGCGGCCGTTGATACACCGATGAAAGCAACGCGGTGCAAGGATCACTCTCTTGTTGGGTGCCAGTTGAATAAAACGCGTTGCCTTACCCATAATTTATGGGAGGGGTTAGAAAATGTGGTTCAGTCATATTTAAAAACAGTTAGTTTAGAAGATGTTTGTCATAAAAAAACAATGACATTTCCTAAAAATGAACGCCAGGAATGGTTGTCAGGGGATACTAATTGAGAACTTACTTTGACTACAATGCAACAACGCCTTTAAGGGATTCAGTGTGCCGGTCCATGATTGACGCTATGGGCTTAATGGGGAACGCATCGTCTGTTCATTCTTTTGGAAGAGAAGTGCGAAAAAAGATAGAATCCTCTCGTCAAAGAATTTCTAACGCTTTGGACGTTGAAGCGAAAAGAGTTATTTTTACAAGTGGCGCTACTGAATCAAATAACCTGGCTTTAAAAAACTTTAAAGGACGGGTGATTGCATCAGCAATTGAACATGATTCAGTCATTAAAGTTCGAGACGATATTATTACAATTCCTGTATCAGCAGATGGAATTATTGATCTTGAGTGTTTAGATAAGATTTTGAGTGATGACTCCAAACCGACACTCGTTTCTGTAATGGCTGCAAATAATGAAACAGGGGTGATTCAGCCTTTAACTGAGATTATCCAAATGGCTAAAAAATATGGGTCCTACGTTCATAGTGATGCCGTGCAGGCCATTGGGAAATTAGATTTCCCCTGGGGTGCGTTGGATATGGTTTCAATATCTGGTCATAAGTTAGGCGGACCTTCTGGAATTGGTTGTCTTGTTATTAACCCAAGTTTGCCGCTTATTCCCCATACTAAAGGGGGCGGCCAAGAGCGTTCTTATCGCGCTGGAACCGAAAATCTTATCGGAATTGTTGGTATGGCAGAAGCGATTGAGGAAAGTTTAAAGGATGACTGGACTGAAGCAGAAAAATTAAGAGACACTCTGGAGGATATGATCAGTGAAATTGATCCAGACGCTTTGATTATTAAAAAAGAAACGAATCGTCTTAGTAATACGGCAGTTTTGCATATGACTGGAGTGAAAAGCGAAACACAAATCATGAATTTTGATTTAAAAGGATTTGCAGTCAGCGCTGGTTCAGCTTGTTCATCTGGTAAAGTGAAGACGTCTAGAGTATTAGAAGCCATGGGATTTAATACAGAGAAAAGTGGACAAGTAATCAGGGTCAGTATTGGACCCAATTCTGCTTTCAAAGAAGTTAATGAATTTGTAAAAGCGTGGCAATCAATTTACGAAAAATGTTCAAACTCAAAAAATATACCCAAAAATAATAATCGAGGAGATAATCATGAATTCGCGTACGGTGCCTAATTTACATCCGTCATCGATGGTGCCTACTGAGCAGATTTATCTGGATTATCAGGCCACAACTCCTTGTGATCCAAGAGTTTTAGAGAAAATGCTGCCTTATTTCTCTGGGATATTTGGAAATGCGCATTCAAGAAATCATCTGCATGGATGGCTGGCTGAAGAAGCTATTGAAACAGCAAGACAGCAAGTCGCTGATATAATAAAAGCGGACGAGCGGGAAATTATTTTTACAAGCGGCGCTACTGAGTCTAACAATATGGCTATTAAAGGCGTTGCGTATTTTTATGGAGATAAGAAAAAACACATTATTACTTGTGTTACGGAACATAAATGTGTTCTAGAGAGTTGCCGTTCATTAGAGCAAGACGGTTTTGAAGTTACCTATTTGCCTGTAAAGTCTAATGGTCTTATTGATTTAGATCAGCTCAAAAATGCCATAAGGGAAGATACGCTCCTTGTTTCTATTATGGCTGTTAATAATGAAATCGGTGTGATTCAGCCCATTAAAGAGATAGGCGCTCTCTGCAGAGAAAAGGGAGTTTTCTTTCATACCGATGCTGCGCAAGCGATTGGAAAAATAGAGATTGATATTAATGAAATGAATATTGATCTATTAAGCATATCTGGACACAAAATTTATGGACCAAAGGGGATAGGCGCTCTTTTTGTAAGACGCAAACCAAGGATTCGTATGCAAGCCCTGATGAGTGGGGGCGGTCAGGAAAGAGGAATGCGTTCAGGAACACTGCCGACTCCGCTTTGTATTGGCCTTGGGGAAGCGTGTGCTATTGCTGCTCGTGAGATGAAAGACGAAACTGCGCGCATCAGTAAATTAAGTCGCCGTTTGCATGATGGAATTTGTCAAAGATTGTCTCAGGTTTATTTAAATGGTGATTTAGAAAAACGTATTCCTGGAAATTTGAATATCAGTTTTGCTTTTGTGGAAGGCGAGGGGTTGATGATGGGAATAAAAGAACTATCTGTTTCCTCAGGATCTGCATGCACATCTTCATCACTTGAGCCTTCCTATGTATTAAGAGCTTTAGGAGTTGAGGAAGAATTGGCGCATACTTCCATAAGGTTTGGTATTGGGCGTTTTACAACCGAGCAAGAAATTGAGACTGCAATTGAGAAAGTTGTTCATGAGGTCGAGCGTCTTCGTTCCATGAGCCCTTTGTGGGAAATGGCACAAGAGGGCATTGATATAAAGTCCATACAATGGGCAGCACATTAGAGTTAATAAAGGAGAGAAAAATGGCTTACAGTCATCAAGTTATCGATCATTATGAAAATCCTCGTAATGTGGGGACTTTAGATAAAAATGATAATACCGTCGGGACTGGTTTAGTTGGCGCACCTGCATGTGGGGACGTGATGAAACTGCAAATCAAAGTGAGCGCTGATGGAATTATTGAAGATGCTAAATTTAAAACCTTTGGATGCGGTTCAGCAATTGCTTCCTCCTCACTTGTAACAGAGTGGGTAAAAGGAAAAAGCGTTGAAGAGGCTAGTCAAATTCGCAATACAGAAATTGCGCATCATTTAGCGTTGCCACCTGTTAAAATACATTGTTCTATTTTAGCCGAAGATGCTATTAAGGCGGCGCTTGAAGATTATAA
>JAIEMR010000127.1 GCA_019751935.1 Alphaproteobacteria bacterium | reverse complement strand
TGTCCAGAAATAGAAGATATATCAATTTAATCTTCATCCTCATCATCGTCTCCAGATCCTTCCTCATCTTCGGAACCATAGTCTACGTAACCTAAACGATCATCATCATCATCTTCACCGTCCTCGTTCCCCGCTTCAGCTCCATTATTTGCTCGAACACCATAAACTGAATCTTCTGGATCTTCTTCTTCCCATTCAAGTCCATCATCTGCTTGAAACCCATAATTTGGATCTTCTGGATCTTCGTATCTCTCATCTAATTGAGAGCTATAGCCGGATCCTCCTGCCGTATCATCCTTTGGACTAGGCTCAAGTCCTATAAGATGAGGATTCTGAACTAGAAACGATCCAAATACTGTTTCAATATAGTTTTCCTGCTCACTAAGCGTTGACAAAGCACTCAATGCTGCTTTTAATCCTGCGGCCGACGGTTTTTCATCATCGTAAGAAATGTCTTCTCTGCGGGCAAATGACAATATCTCGCAGATATCATCTTGGGTAGATGCATTAGCTTCTCCCAGCATTGCTGTCAGAACATCCCTTGCTTCCTTCATAATTTGATCGTCAAACTTTGTAACCGTCTCCTTCATCAATACAGTTGGCAGGACACTTAAAGAATAGCTTCCATCACCCTCTTCTCCAGTTCCAGCTAATGCATCCTTCAGCGCAGATATTGATTCTCTTGAAGATTTGCTTTTTT
Organism: Alphaproteobacteria bacterium; assembly: GCA_019751935.1. Lineage (GTDB taxonomy): Bacteria > Pseudomonadota > Alphaproteobacteria > Paracaedibacterales > CAIULA01 > CAIULA01. Next base: position 7,780 of record JAIEMR010000127.1, on the reverse strand, counting down.
TATTTCCTCTTGCTGCCTCATCATCAGGAATTGCAACTTCTGTTGCCAATGGTGGTTTACTTAATAAAGATCTGTTTCTTTTCTTCTCTTCTGGATCCAAACCTTCAGTTTCTGCAGCTAAAGAAATAGTTGTCGTGGCTAGCAAACTTAACAAAACCAAACTGTAATTTTTTTTCATACGCTTACTCATATAGATAATTTTAATAAAATTATTGCAGAATAATTTGGCATTTGTTGTCAAGATGGTTTGGGAAAGGAGTGTATGAATTTTCAATAAGTCTGCATCCATCAAACATCATATTCCCCTTACACTTTAGAGGTAACATGGTGTAGTATTTGTTCATCAATTAAAAAGGAGTCAAAAACATGTCCTTAAAAGGATCCAAAACAGAAAAAAATTTAAAAGATGCTTTTGCTGGTGAATCTCAAGCAAATCGCCGTTATCTTTATTTCGCACAAAAAGCTGACATCGAAGGTTACAATGACATCGCCTCCGTATTCCGCTCAACCGCCGAAGGTGAAACAGGACACGCGCATGGTCACCTTGAATTTTTAGAAGCTGTTGGCGACCCTGCAACAGGTCTTCCAATTGGCGCTACAGCAGATAACCTAAAAGCAGCAATTACTGGTGAAACACATGAATACACAGACATGTACCCAAGCATGGCAAAAGCTGCCCGCGAAGAAGGTTTTGATGAAATTGCTGATTGGTTTGAAACCTTAGCAAAGGCCGAAAAATCCCACGCTGGTCGTTTTCAAAGAGCCCTTGATACACTAGCTGCAGCTGCGTAAAAGGCCCATTATATGCGCGAAGGCAGCCTGGAAGCCCCAACTAGGCACGACATTGACTGGACCGACCCTGACTTTATCAATACGGAAAAAATTGATGAGGAAATGCGCCGTGTCTTTGACATATGTCATGGCTGCCGTCGTTGCTTTAATTTATGTGATAGCTTCCCACGTTTATTTGAGCTTGTCGATGAAAATCCGACAGGTGAATTAGACAACGTTGAAAGCAAGGATTTTAAAGGTGTCGTTGATGCATGCACCTTATGTGACATGTGTTTTCTAACCAAATGTCCATATGTTCCCCCTCATGAATTTAATATTGATTTTCCCCATTTAATGCTTAGGTACCGGGCAGCTGACTTTAAAAAGGGCAAAACATCAATTGTCAGTAAAGAATTAGCAAAAACCGATCGTAACGGAAAAATTGCAAGCCTTACAGCGCCTATTGCCAATTGGGCAACGAAAACAGATAACGCCCTTACTCGCCCACTTTTAGAAAAAACCCTTAAGATTCATAAAAATGCTGCCATTCCAAAGTTCAATTCACAAACTCTGGTAAAACAAGCTGAGAAAAACCCACTACCTCTTAATAAAGACGCTCCTGCATATGGTCAAAAGGCGGTGATTTATGCAACCTGCTTTGGCAATTATAACAACCCTTCGCTTGGACTTGCTGCAAGGGCAATCCTAGCCCATAACGGCGTTGAAACAGAGGTTGTTTATCCAGGATGCTGCGGCATGCCATCACTGGAGCAAGGGGATCTTGAAAAAGTTAGCAGCAATGCAAAACATGTGGCAACAGAACTGAAATCTTGGATCGACAAAGGCTATACTATTATTGCCCTGATTCCCTCTTGCGCGTTGATGTTAAAACAAGAATGGCCACTTATTAATCCACAGGATGAAAATGTCAAAGCTTTAAGCATGGCTACCAAAGATATTTCTGAATACATTGTTTCCCTTTCTAAAACCTTTGGCCTTGCCCCTGGCCTTGAACCTTTGGGTGAAAATATCACTCTTCATCTAGCTTGCCATGCTCGTGCTCAAAACATAGGTCAAAAGGCAGCTGAGATGTTGCGTTTAATTCCAAGCACTAAAGTCGATGTCATTGAACGTTGCTCGGGCCACGGAGGAACGTGGGGGATGATGGTGGATAACTTTGAAACAGCCATTAAGGTTGGAAAGCCAGCTGCGAAACAAGCTATTAAAAATAACAACCGTTTGGTTTTATCCGAATGCCCTTTGGCGGCGGAACATTTAATGCAAGGAATTGAAAAGGACCCCTCAGAGACTCTCAGTTTCACCTCGTCTCATCCTATAGAAATTTTTGCCAAAGCTTATGGGTTGGAAATTTAATACTAATCTCTTATAAAACGATAACGATTTCGTCATTGCGAGCATAGCGTAGCGATCCAGAAAAAATGAAGCTCAAGTTTTACTGGATCGCCACGGAGCAATCGCTCCTCGCAATGACGCAGACTTCGGCACCATATAATTGTATCAAACAAAAAAGGGCAGCCTTTCAGCCACCCAAAAAAAATCTTAGTTAAGAATTTTTATATTTTAGACAAACTATTCAGTTGCATCTTGTAGCTCAGGAAGGTTTGCATCATCAAGCTTTTTGAATCCATCAATAACAGCTTGTGCGTCTGCATTACCTTTAGCAGCATACAAGTGAGCTTGGAACAGCCCCTTAGACATCATCTTTGAAGCTGACTTACATTGTGAAGTGTATTCTTTCTTTTTTAACTTTTGGCAGTTCTGAGCATCGAATGCGGCTATGCCACAATCAACAACTTCTAAACCTGCGCAGTCACCACAACCCTTTAGTTTTTCTTTGTCAACACCTTTATCACCACACATCTCTGCTTTACAGGTGCTGCAATCTATATCATGGTGTTTTGCATTAGCTGAAAAAGTCGATAAAACCAAAGCCACCGCAACTGCAGAAATCTTCAATACTTTCATTCTTTTAATCCTCTCCGATTATTTTGTAAATTAACATTTCGTACCTTTGTACATCTCTTAAATTACCATCACATCCTTAAGAATTAGTTAATTTGGTAAATTAATATTTTTAATTGGACATATTTTGCACGGTCTATATTTCAGTTTTGAAAGTATAAAGAACAATCACACCTTTTATATATCAGCAACGACATCAGGAATAAAAACAGCTTTGCGCATTAAGATCTTTATATACTCACATACTTAGAATAAAAAAAGGTGGTTTAAAACCACCCTTTAAAAAATCTTATTTAAGAATTTTTATATTATTTATCTTCACCATCAGCTTTTACAACAAGCTTTCTCAACTCTTCTCCAGTTGGAGTTTGGTCGTTAATAACGTCTAAAAACCATTTGCCTCCCATATCTAAAGCAATCTGACAACCAGGTTTAGAACGATTTGCTTTATTTTTACATTCAAAATGTTCTGCTGCTGCTGCTGACATGTCACCAATTTCACTACCAGGACAGCCTTTAAAGCAAGCCTTCAGCAGCTTAACATCGCCTGATTTCCCTGCTTCTGCAGTACACTTTGAGTTACAATCAGCTATTGACATTTTAGCAGCTTCGCCCTTAGGAGCCTTGGGAGCTTTTCCACCCTTAGCATTAGCTGAAAAAGCTGTTAAAGCCAACAATACAGCAACTGCGGAAAATTTTAATAATTTTTTCATTTTCTAAAAACCCTTTCCTATTATCGTTCGTTTAAAGTTTAGTACACCTTGTACTATTACGAAATTAACATCAGATTCTTAATAAATGATTAATTGGCAACTTTTTAATGATTTAGGGAATTTTACTAAACGGCATAATATACACGTTTTTCATTTTTCTCTTGGTTCTAGGGTGGTAGTTATGGTTAAATTCACTCAGATTAGGTTTTTTATGAGTGGTCTTATAATTTGCTTGGCATATTTAATTTAAAAATAGTTTCACTACTGAGTTTATTCAAAGGTAGTTTTATGCACAAATGTAGCCATTTCCTTAATCTATTTCTTATCAAACTTAAATTTATACGTCCGCATTTACAAAAAGGCTTTATGAAAAATCAAAAAACTTTCCTTTTTGCCTGGGAGATGGGGACGCGAACAGTGGAGACTCTTGCCAAATGGCTAAAAAATTACTTATTGACGCGAACCATCCGGAAGAAATTCGGGTGGCGGTGGTTAACGGACCCCTCTTAGAAGAATTCGATTCCGAAACTTCTACAAAAAAACAAATTAAAGGGAATATTTACCTAGCGAAGGTTATTCGCGTGGAACCGTCTCTACAAGCTGCTTTTGTTGACTTTGGAGGTAACCGACACGGATTTCTTTCTTTTAGCGAAATTCACCCCGATTACTATCGCATTCCTGTCGCTGACCGAGAAAAAGTCCTAAAAACTGTTCAATCTGAAACCTTAAAAGAACATCTGGAGGGCAGCGAACAGTTTCCTTTAGAATCAGACGTAGAAGAAAATTCTTCTGAAAACCTAAAAGAACTAACAGAAGAACAACTTTTAGAAAATGCTGCTTCTGCACAATCCGAAGAATCAAATGATGATCACAGTCATGACGATCATGATGAAGAAAAGTCAGCTGAACCTGCAAAAAAGCCCAAGGAATACCGCTATAAAATCCAAGAGGTTATTAAGCGTCGACAAATTATGCTGGTTCAAGTTGTAAAAGAAGAACGTGGTAATAAAGGTGCTGCTCTTACAACATACCTAAGTCTGCCTGGAAGATACTGCGTTTTAATGCCTAATGCAGGCTATAGGGCTGGTGGAGTTTCCCGTAAAATTAATGACGGCGACGATCGTCGTCGCCTTCGTGATTTAGTCAAGGAACTTAACATCCCAGACGGCATGGCCTTAATTGTTCGCACAGCCGGTCAAGAACGTAATAAAATAGAAATCAGACGTGATTATGATTACCTTTTAAGGCTGTGGAATGATATCCGCGAGCTAACGCTACAATCGATAGCTCCTTTTTTGGTATATGCAGAAGGCGATCTTATTAAAAGATCCATTCGTGACATATACGACCGTGATGTTGACCAAATTCTTGTCGAAGGTGAAGAAGCCTATAAAGCCGCAAAAGCTTTTATGCGCATGCTTATTCCAAGCCATGCTCGCAAAGTGCAACCTTACAAAGACGAAAATGTCCCTTTATTTCATAAATTTAGAATTGAAGAGCAACTCCAAAACATAATGCATCCAGCCGTTAGATTGACATCAGGCGGATCCATTGTGATCAATCCCACAGAAGCTTTAGTAGCCATCGATGTAAACTCAGGTAAAGCGACACGTGAACGTCATATTGATGACACTGCCCTTAAAACAAACTTAGAAGCTGCTGATGAAATTGCTCGTCAAATGCGTCTTCGGGATTTAGCAGGTCTTATCGTCATCGATTTTATTGATATGAATGACCAAAATCATATTCAACAAGTAGAAAAGCGTTTACGCGACGCAACCAAGCATGACAGAGCCCGTCTTCAAGTCGGTCGTATTAGTCAATTTGGGCTTATGGAACTTTCTCGTCAACGTTTACGCCCAAGCATACTAGAGACGTACACAACAAGCTGTAGTCATTGCAATGGAACTGGCCTTGTTCGCTCAACAGAATCCACAGCTTTACACGTTTTACGTGCCATAGAAACAGAAGCAATCCAAGGTAAACTTAAAGAAATATTGGTTACAGTTCCAAGCGGCATTGACCTTTACCTTTTAAACCAGAAACGCACCTCTATTTTATTAATTGAAAGTCGTTTTGGCATTAGCATTCAAATCACACGGGATGATTCCCTCAACTCGCCTGATTTTAAAATTGATGTTCTCGCGGCAAAGGATGATCTAGTCATTGAGGCTAAGCCTATTCTTCAAAGCCAGCCTCAATTAGAGGACGCAGAAGAGAAAGAAGACAGATCAAGTCCAGCCTCTGATGAAGAAAGTGCCGAAAATAGATCAAGAAGAAATCGAAACCGAAGACAACGCCAAAGGCGGGGTCCAGGGCACACTTCTCCCCATCAAAATCAAGATGGAGACAAAGAAATAGTCGCTGAATCTCTGCAGTCGGAACCTCCTTCACAACAACCAGTAAAAGCTCAGGAAGAAATAATCGGAGAAGACGGTAATCCTGTTAGACAAAATAAAAGAAGATCAAGAAACCGTTTCAGAAGGAGAGGCCCTCGTCCACCTCAATCAAATGAACAACGATCTAATGAAGAAAGACCAAGAACTAATGAGGTTCACGGCGAACGCGCAAAAGAGCAAAAGGAAGCAATAGTTCATCCTTTAAGAGTCCACACTCCTTCCTCAGAAACAAAAACGGAGAGAAGTAGTGATGATGCAAAACCCAAAAGAAAACCAAAAGGTTGGCTAAGGCGATTACTGGACTAGTAAGCCCGATGGATCGTAACTTATCGGATGCTGTTTTGGGACTTTCCAAAAGGTCAACAAGAGTTGTTATTGTTGACCCTCAAAGGGATTTTACCCTGCAATATAACGGAAGCTTAGGTGTCCTTGGGACTGAAGCTAACTCTAGTTATGCAGAGCGCGTCATTGCCGCTACAATAGATTTAAAACATCACGGATTTATCATATTGGCAACCAAAGACTGGCACCCTAAAGATCACACATCCTTTGCCAGTCAACATCAGGGTAGAAAACCCTTTGAGACCATAACATTAAGCCACGATCTGCCGGATGGAACAAAACGCACCTATGAACAGATTTTGTGGCCTGATCACTGCGTCCAAGGATCAGAGGGAGCTAATTTCTTCTTGCCAGAAAACTTGATTGATCAATTTTTTGTCAAAGGAACCCGCCCGGAGTTTGACAGCTATTCTGGAATCAAAGATGATGGCGACCTTGAAACAGAACTCAGCGCATATCTGGATCATAATACACAGATTAAAACCTTAATTATCTATGGCCTGGCTACAGATTATTGCGTACAGGCAACTGTTATAGATGCTGTTGCCAAAGGTCTAAACGTGGTTTTAATAAAAAACCTTATCAGTGCCGTTGATCTCAAAAGCGGAGAAAAAGCCATAAGAGCCATGGAATCCACAGGCAAAGTCACGATTTGTGAATCTGTTTATAGTTGAATAAGTGTAAAATGATTATGCATTTTTCGCCACCTCGAGGAGCGTAAGTGACGTGGCAATCCAGCAAATTTCTGGATCACCACACCCCTGACGGGGTTCGTGATGACGATAATAGTTATCACTTTACTAGGAATTTATAAAACAGACTCTTCTCATATTTATGAATCTGGCAGCTCTGTTGCATATCTATAAACTTCTTCCAAAGGGGCCTTTACTAGATCCTTATTAATCTCCCGGGTAATTTTTTCCTTAACAGAGCCTTGCAGATAACCCCTAATTTCACCTAGTCTTTCTGCCGGAGCAATAAGCACTAAGTGATCATACTCATTTAAATTACCGTTAATAATGCCGCTAATCTTCCTTACGAATTCCTTTTTTCCTGCATCCTTATAATCTTGATGCGGACTGTGGGTGTGCTTTAGAGTCTCATGAGACTCTTTAACCCTGCCTAATCGTTTAGAATCTTTATCCAAAGGACTTACCATATCAGCGGCATGATACGTTGGAAAAGCATGGATTAAGGAATGATTCTCTCTTTTTAAGATTTTTGCTCTTGAACCATCAGCAACGAGAACCCATTGTTTTTTCATTTTTGCCTCCTTAGATAGAGAACAGAAAATCATCCTGAGTTTATAGGCATGACTCATGTTGAAAGAATAACCTTCATCCGAATTTATATACCCAGCAAGGAGAAAAGGAAAGAGAATAAGGAAACTAGAAACCTAACTTCATAAATACTCAAAGAATTTCAAGACACCTGCAGGAAAACAAGGGGCAAGGAGCGTAAGTGTATATAATATATTGCGGTTTAGACTGCTCTTCTTTAAACATAAAGTGTGTAAAGAAGCTAAGCAGACTTAACCGTAAAAGCACCGCAGCCCCGAAGTTTCTTGAGCAG
>JAIEMR010000070.1 GCA_019751935.1 Alphaproteobacteria bacterium | reverse complement strand
AGAGTCATCCTCCCGCCACACATGGGAATCTGAGGGGCGCAGAGGAATCAGTTTTGAATAATACAACTCGTAATTTGTTTTTGTGGGCAGCCATTGGCGCTATCCTTTTTGTTATCTTTCAGATGTTTCCAGGCTCATCCACGCGTCAAGTAACACCGCCCATTGCTTATTCACAATTTATGAATGATGTGAGTGATGGCAAAGTTGAAGAGGTTACAATCAGTGGGCATAATATTCTTGGGCGCACCAAAGACGGACGGACGTTTATAACCTATGCGCCTGAAAATCCAGCAACAGTTACGAAATTACTGGAAAAAAATGTTCTTATTCGAGCCGTTCCACCAGAACAGGAAGTTTCCCTTTTCCATTTGATTCTCCCTTGGCTACCTATTTTACTCCTTGCCGGCTTGACGTTTTATTCGTTTCGGCAAATCCAATCGGGCGGCAATAAGGCTATGGGTTTTGGTAAGTCAAGAGCGCGTTTGATGGGCGAGAAAACCACAAAAGTCACCTTTGAAGATGTTGCAGGTATTGACGAAGCCAAACAAGAATTACAAGAAGTTGTTGATTTTCTAAAAGACCCTCAAAAATTTCAGCGTTTGGGCGGGAAAATCCCAAGGGGTGTCTTATTGGTGGGCCCTCCGGGAACAGGTAAAACTTTGCTTGCCCGTGCAATTGCTGGTGAAGCAGAAGTTCCCTTTTTCAGTATTTCCGGTTCTGATTTTGTGGAAATGTTTGTGGGCGTAGGCGCTAGCCGTGTTCGCGATATGTTCGAACAAGCCAAGAAGAACTCACCGTGCATTATTTTTATCGATGAAATCGATGCAGTTGGACGTCACCGCGGAGCAGGACTTGGCGGCGGCAATGACGAGCGAGAGCAAACCCTTAACCAATTATTGGTTGAAATGGATGGGTTTGAGGAAAATCAAGGCGTTATCTTGGTTGCAGCAACCAACCGTCCTGATATTTTAGATCCTGCGCTACTTCGTCCCGGTCGTTTTGATCGTCAAGTCGTTGTGCCTAATCCCGATGTTATTGGCCGCGAGAAAATTTTAAAAGTTCACATGAAAAAACTTCCTTTGGCTCCGAATGTCGAAGCAAGAACCATTGCGAGAGGAACACCTGGGTTTTCAGGTGCTGACCTTGCTAACTTAGTGAATGAGGCTGCCTTATTGGCGGCTCGTAAGGGTAAACTCGCTGTTGGTATGTATGAATTTGAACAAGCTAAAGATAAAGTTTTAATGGGAGCCGAACGCCGTTCTATGGTTATGACTGATGATGAAAAGCGCCTTACGGCTTATCATGAAGGCGGACATGCCATTGTTTCCTATTACACTCCGGAGTCAGATCCTATTCATAAAGCCACAATCATTCCGCGTGGTCGTGCATTAGGTATGGTTATGCGCCTTCCAGAAGGCGACCGCATTTCTTTATCGCGCAGCAAACTGTTAGGAGACCTTAAGGTTGCTATGGGCGGACGCATTGCTGAAGAAATGATTTTTGGCGCTGAAAAAGTAACAACAGGTGCGTCTTCTGATATTAAGATGGCAACTGACATTGCTTTTCGTATGATCACTGAGTGGGGAATGAGTAAAAAGTTAGGGTTTCAAACCTACGGTTCTCAGCAAGGCGAAGTCTTTTTAGGATATTCTATGGGACAAAATAAGACATTCTCAGAGGCAACTTCAAAAATTATTGATGAAGAGGTGCGTTCCATCCTTGATGAATGTTATGGGATTGCCAAAAAGCTCTTGGAAGAAAAAATTGATAAATTGCACATCCTGGCCAAAGCTTTATTGGAGCGTGAAACACTTTCTGGAGATGAAATTCGCATCCTTTTAGAAGGAGGAACCTTACCAGAATTAGTGTCAATAAGTGATAACGGGGATGGTCCGCGTATGAGCGTGCCAATAACAGGCAGCTCTCCTACATCTTCTCCTAACCTAAACCCTGTTTAAAGGTCATTATGCAATCTAGATTATTTGGAACAGATGGTGTCCGCGGCCAAGCAAATTCTTGGCCTATGTCACCCGATGTAATTTTAAAGCTAGCCATGGCTTCATCACATTATTTTATGAAAAAAATGCCTCATGAATGGATCCATGGTGATCATCGTTTTATGGTAGTGATCGGGAAAGACACGCGCTTGTCTGGATACATGGTAGAAGCAGCCCTTATGGCGGGATTTGTTGCTATGGGCGCAGATGTTGTCCTTTTAGGTCCATTACCTACGCCCGCCGTTTCTATGCTGACTCGTTCCTTAAGAGCAAACTTAGGCGTCATGATTTCAGCTTCTCATAATCCATTTGAAGACAATGGGATTAAGTTTTTTACAGCAGACGGCTATAAACTTTCCGCGGAAGATGAGATAAAAATTGAAGAACTTGCAGCCTCTGATATTCCCCTTGCTTCTTCTGGAAAAGTTGGTAAAGCAAAACGCCTTGATGACGCTGCGGGTCGTTATATTGAATTTGCAAAAGCTACCTTTCCAAGAGGACAGCGTCTTGATGGTTTAAAAATAGTTTTAGACTGTGCAAATGGTGCGGGTTATAAAGTTGCTCCCAAGGTTTTGTGGGAACTTGGAGCTGATGTGATTCCAATTGGAATTGAGCCTAATGGATTGAACATCAACAAAGATTGCGGTGCTACATCTCTTGATTTAATCAAAAAAAGAGTCCTAGAAGAAAAAGCCGATCTTGGTATTGCTTTGGACGGTGATGCAGATCGGTTAATTATGATCGATGAAAACGGGGCAACTTTGGACGGTGACCAATTGATGGCTTTAATTGCCACTGTTTGGCTTGCAAATGGCTCTTTGAAAGGAGAGGGGGTTGTTTCTACTGTTATGTCCAACCTTGGATTTGAAAGATATTTGCAAGATAAAGATCTGACCCTGCATAGAGCTTCAGTTGGTGATCGCTGTGTTTTGGAAATGATGAAGGAAACTGGCTGTAATATTGGGGGGGAGCAATCAGGACATATAATCCTCAGCGACTACGTTACAACAGGTGATGGATTAATCGCCGCTCTTCAAGTTTTAAGTTTGCTACAAAAAAGTAAATGTAAAGTGAGTGAATTGGCATCAACCTTTATACCAGTTCCACAGATTTTAAAGAACATGCGTATTTCAAAAAAGATAGATTTAAATTCACCATCAATGTCTCGTGCTATAAAAGGAGCAGAACAAGAACTGGGGGATTCCGGTCGTTTACTTGTAAGAGCTTCTGGAACAGAACCGTTGATTCGCATTATGGCGCAAGGCGATGACCAAAATTTACTTTTAAAGATTGTTCATAATTTGGCAGAAATAATCAAAGGTTGCGGTAATTTGGCGGCTTAATAAAAATAGAGTCGTCAATAAAATTATATCATTTTGGTATAGCAACAATTACAATCATCTAAAAGGTTCATTTTATGGTCTTTTAGGTGGTATTCATAAATTGTTTAAACGCTGAGGTTTTCCGTTGGTTTTTGTGGTGGCCCGTTGGAATGGGAGCAGGGATCGCTACATATTTTACTCTGCCATTTGAGCCTCATTTAATTTCTGTCCTTTTTATATTTTTATGCATATCTGTTAGCCTTATTTGGAACCTTTATTATTTTCGTCATGCTTCTTTTCAAAACGAAACATCCATTCGTTTTTTTCTTTATGGCTTTTTAAGCATAATTATTGGTTTTACGGTTGCCAAAATTCGAACAGATACGCTTTCAACACCGATGCTGGGCCATCAACTTAATGATGTTTTTATAACTGGAACGATAAAAGATATAGAACATCCTCCCTATAAAAAAGGAAATAAGAGAAGGATACTGTTAGGTGATGTATCTTATGAAGAAAAGCAAAAAGGACTGCCACACACAGTCCGCCTAAATATTGCTGATCATCTTATTGAAGGAAAACCAGGTGATTTGGTTAGATGCAAAGCAGACCTTTTACCAATATCATTTCCCTTAAGTTTGTTTGGTTATGATTTTCAGCAGCAAGCTTATTTTGCAGGGATAGGCGCTGTTGGAAGAGGCAAAAAAGCTTGTGAATTAGTTGAAATTGCACAGAGTACGCCTCTTTCAAGGCTCAGGTATCAATTGACTCAAACTTTGAGAAAAGAAATTCCAGGAGTGAATGGCCAAATTGCAGCAGCACTAGTAACCGGCGATCGTTCAGGAATTCCAAAAGAAGTTAGACAAAATTTTATAGATGCTGGAATTGCTCATATTTTAGCAATTTCTGGACTCCACATAAGTCTTGTGGCTGGTCTTATTTTTTTGATAGTGAGAAGAGGCTTTGCGCTGATTCCATTTTTTGTGGAGCGGTTTTTTGTTAAAAAATGGGCAGCAATTGTATCTATCTTTGCAACGAGTGGTTATTTAGCAATCTCTGGCTTTGGTTTTCCAGCTCAAAGGGCGTTTTTTATGACGGCTCTTGTTATGGTAGGCATTTGTTTAGACAGAAACCCAATATCCATGCGCTCCCTTTCGATTGCAGCAACCTTTATTTTGCTTCTTTTTCCAGAAAGTATATTGTCTATTAGCTTTCAATTGTCTTTCGCGGCCGTGATTGCGCTAATTGCGACCTATGAAGGAGGATGGACATTCCTCAAAAATTGGATTGCTGGTGGACACTGGTACCGAAAATATTTAGGGCATAGCATTGGTATCGTTTTAACAACGGTGGTTGCAACGTTAGCAACGACTCCTCTGGTGATTTATACCTTTAATCGCTTTACTTTGCAGGCTATTGCAGGAAATTTATTGGCAATTCCCTTAATGAGCCTTTTGATCATGCCAACTGTTTTGCTGGCGGTTCTTTCTTTGGTATTTGGTAAGTTTATCTGGATTTTTAAAATATTAGACTTATGGCTGAGTCTTTTAGTATTTGCCGCTGAAAAGATTGCCCATTGGCCAGGAGCGGCAATTTTAGTAGCAACGCCTCATTATTTATTCATAGTCTTAACAACCTTTGGAGGGCTTTGGTTATGTTTGTGGAAAGAAAAATGGAGATGGCTGGGTCTTGTTCCTATTTGTTTTTCAGGTTTTTTCATTTTTTATGACCATCATCCTCATATCTATATAACAGATGAAGTTATTGCCTATCGTTCAGGTAAAACCCTCAATCTATCATCAGTGAAACGCGGAACGTTTGCTAGTGATATTTGGGCAAAGGAACTGGGGTTAACTGAGATTAAACTTTGGAACAGCCAAGTAATTTATTATCCTTCTGATGTAAGTAAAATAACGCTTATTTCAAATCCTTACCTAGATGAAAAAGGACAAAAACGATCTTATGAAGAAACAGACGCTTATGTTAGCCAGTACTGTTCACATAATCCACGGCTTATTAGTAATGGATACGTCTGGAGAGTTTGCCGAGATAAAATAGCCCCTTCATCTATTATTGACAGATTTCAATTGAGTAGGAGGGGAGGGCATTATCTTTGGGTTTATCCAAATGCTATTAAGGTCGTAAATGCTGCAGAGTATTTTGGTAAACGCCCTTGGAGAGTAAGAGTTAAGAAAATAAAAAAACCCAAGCTATAAAATAACTTGGGCTTACAATGTAAAGAAATGTGCTTTAAGCTACGCGACGGCTGCGACGACCTGTTAAGCCAAGGCCTGTGTTTTTAGCGATTTGGCTTCTACGTTTTGCATAATTTGGAGAAACAACAGGATAGTCTGCTGGAAGACCCCAGCGTTCCTTGTATTGGTCTAAGCTCATTTTATAAACTGTATTTAAATGGCGCTTAAGCATCTGAAGTTTTTTGCCGTCTTCTAAACAAACAATATACTCATCTGTAACTGATTCTGAAATTGGAACTGCTGGTTGATGAGCAGGGCGATTTCTAAAGCTGCTAGGTGTTTCATTTGCAGCAGAAAGTGTTTGGTAAATTTTAGCGATAACTGCAGGAATTTCTTCTAATGTTACGGTATGGTTTGATAGATAGGAAGAAACCATATCAATTGTCATTTTAAATAAGTCGTTATGGGTTAGAGTCTCAGACACTTAGATAATCCTTATAATAAACATTTTATGTATTTTATACTTCATACAATAAAAAAAACAATACTATTGTTGAGCTTAATAAATAATTTTTTAGATTTTATTTCTTTAAGCTGTTTGGATCTAAAATTTTTCTGAGGGTGTCGAGATGTCTAAACATAGCCCCTTGTTTGTAAAGTTTAATGATTTTTGTCATATGTTAGTTAAGTTGTAGAAAATTACATTTTACTTTCCATAATATGGATTATGCGATTTATATGCATGGATTGAGAGTATACCTTTCTAGCCTTCCCCAAAGCTTCAAAGATTTTGCTTCTATATAGAAAGCCTTTAAAATGAAGTTGTAATATGGAGAGTTTATTAACGAAGACATCATCATGCAGATTTGAAAAAACAATTTTTGCTTACAATCTTACTCCATTTCATTCTCTCAACTCACAGTTTTACCTTTTCTTTCTAATTAGGATTGAATTTTAGTTAAATTTTCCAATATAACCTAAGAGATGGCTATTTTAGAATTCGTTAGCTTTATTGTGAGGTTATATGTCTATGTCTTGCGAGACCCAAAAGAATAAAAGTGCTTTGCAATATAGCTTGGAAATGGCAGAAAATATATCCTCTATTGGTAATTTTTTCATTCAGCCTTTGGGTTTGACGACATTTGGCTATAAGCGTGTTTATCAAAATGGTCAATATTTGTTTCTTTCAACAAATCAAGATTGGTTAAAATATCACTATCAGAATGTTAAGGATCACGGAGCGTTTTTCCAGGAAGCAATGGATACTGCTCACTTAAATCATTCCTATAGGGTTTTGTGGCCTTCAACGCGTCACGATCATTTTCTTGATGCTTTAAACCATTTTGGGATGTGGCATGGGATAAACTTTTATAAATGGAAAGATGATTATTTAGAGCTGTGGACTTTTTCTACATCTTGTGACAGAGCTGGTATATCGCAGATATATCTAAACACATTGCCTTATTTTGAGGACTTTATACATTATTTTAACTTGAAATCTAATGAAATCATTAATGTCAACGATAAGGGAAAATTAGCGCAGCTTGAACACAGCTTGACCCCATTTTCGTCACAAGATAATTTATTAAACCCTTTGTCAGAAATTATTAACAAAATTAAGATCGATAAGTTTTTAATAAACGGACCTAATGGCCTTGTTACGCTAACCAAACGGGAAAGCGAATGCCTTAAGCTGCTCGGTACTGGCAAAAGCGCAAAAGAAGTGGCGGCTGTTCTTGAAATTTCACCTCGCACTGTTGAGTGCTATGTAAACCAAATCAAGGAAAAAACAGGCTGTTACAGCAAATCAAAGCTTTTAAAGATTACTCAATCCTCTAATTTAGGTGCCTAAATAAGTAATTGATTTTATCAAGGAAAAACATGAAAAATACCAAATCACTTTTAGCTTGCACCATAGGAAATATTATTGAGTGGTACGAGTTTATTGTTTTTGGTTATTTTGCTCATGTAATTGGTGCCGTATTTTTCCCTGCTTCCTCCCCCCTGCTCTCTTTATTCAAAGCTTTTGGGGTGTTTGCCATAGGTATTATGGTCAGACCTTTAGGTGGAATCCTTTTTGGTCATATAGGCGATAAATTTGGCAGAAAAAGTGCCTTATTTTATTCTATGGCATTAATGTCAGTGCCAACATTTTTGATTGGGCTTTTACCCACCTACGAGAGCATAGGAATATCGGCCTCAATTCTTTTGATTCTTATCCGTTTGCTCCAGGGGCTTGCGATGGGCGGAGAATACGCAGGAACAATGACTTATTTAGTAGAAGGAGCAGAACTTAAAAATAAAGGCTTTTATGGCAGCATTGCAGCTTTAAGTCTTGTGATTGGAATGGCATTTGGGTCTCTTTTATCGGCCCTTTTACATAACACTTTAAGCCAAGAACAGATGTTTGAATGGGGATGGAGAATACCATTTTTAATTAGTTCTGTTGGGATCATATGGGCAATTTATTTACGTTTCAATTTAAAGGAATCTCAAGGGTTTCTTGAATTTCAGAAAGGTAATTCAATATCAAAACTTCCCATTAAAGAAGTCTTTTCTAAGGATTTGAAGCCAATCCTTGTTACCATTATTGCGCAGTGTTATCTTGCTGTTGGAATGTATACTCTGACCGTTTTCTATTCAGGCTATGCACAGCAGAATTTTAAAGGGTTACCTCCCCTTCTCTCGGCTCTATTAAACACACCAGGTGTTTTGTTAATAGGGATTGCTGCTGTTATGTCTGGTAAATTATCAGACAAATGTGGAAGAAAGAAAATTCTAACCTACGTGTCTATTTGTGCAATTCTTTTGTGCTTTTTTTCTATCCCTCTTTTAAAAACTAAAGACGTAAGTTTATTTTTAATTGTTCATCTTTCTTTATCCTTTTTAACCGGAAGCTTTTTAGGTCCTATTCCGTCATTTCTTGCGGATTGTTTCTCGGTAAAAACAAGATACACAAGTATTGCTTTAAGCAATAATTTAAGTATG
>JAIEMR010000020.1 GCA_019751935.1 Alphaproteobacteria bacterium | reverse complement strand
GGATGGGAGAGGTATGTCTTTTTTGCCATTACGGTGAGAGGGCATTCCACCCGCCCTTTTCGGTGGGCGAGAAATTTGGGTGGGGACTATGCTCTAGATTAAAATTTAATAAAATTTTAGTAATAAGTTGTTTGCATAATTCATTATCTCACCGTCATCCTAAGCGAAGCACGAGGATCTCAAGGATGCTCGGATTAAGTCCGAGCATGACGAATTCAAGTTTCGAAAGATGATCCATTAATTTTTAAACTCTAAATCTAATCAACAAATCTGCTCTTCCTCATGCAGGTTTCGGTGCATCCGCTGCTGTCGCATCTGCTGCTGGTGCAGGAGGTTGAGCTGCCGCAGCAGGAGGTTGTTCAGCAGGCGGAGTCCCAGCTGCATTAGCCGGAGGAGCTGGCGGGGCAGCAGCAGGTGTCGCTTCAGGTGCTGGTACAACAGATGCCACCACCGGCGATGGACCTACAGGAAGGGGCGTAGGAATCGCCGCAGCTGGTGTTTGATCAGGACTTGGCGGAGGAGCTGCGGGAGGTTCCATATATTCTAGAGGCGTCACAACTCCTTCTGTTAATACAGCTTGATCACCATAATGCGTCACTGCTGAGTCTAATTCTGGTGCTAATACTGGAAATGCCGGTACCGGTATTACTTTTCCGGGTGCTTTAGGGTTTGATGAAGGCGCCATTATAGTAATCAAATTATAAACGATTGCCTTATCTTCTGCGCCTGTAGGAATTACAAATTTAAGCATGAAAGGATTAGGGTCTTTCAAAGCAGTATAATCACCTTTTGAAGCGCCATGCATTTTGAGCATCCAAAGTAAGGCCCAACGCCCTGTATATTTAATGGTTGCTTTTCTTCCATCCACATCAAGTACGGGTTGTAGAGGATCTTTTACAGGTTTTGCTGGAATACCATCTCCATCTGGCCAACGAAAGCCAATTTCAACAGGATTTCCATAAGACCATCTCCCAACATGACTTTTATCATTTTTATCGATTGTAACATCAGGATGCGGCTTGATTGTCCAATCAACAATTAAATCTCCACCTGATTCCATCTGTCTGTTAACTCTAAAATCTATATTAAATGTGAATGTCGGTAGATCATTATCTCCATTTCCACTTAGGTAATTTTGAAAAAATGTTTTCACACTTTCCATATTTTGTAGAAAGCGTAAAGCGGGCAGAACGTCAGAGCTTAATTGATATATTTGATCAAAAATAGCTTTTGCCGAACCACCGGCTTCATCAAATATGCGAAAAAAATCTCGTATACTTTCTGGGTCAGCCTCTGGCGTGCTTAGACTGACATTTGAAGCAACGAAGGGAAATTTATTTTTCAAATTATGATTATAAAAAGTAATAAGCTTATTGTAATTTTCAATGCCCTTTTTGCGTTTTAAAACCTCTCCTCTTGATAAAATACCTTTTTTAAGAGACCGAATTGTTTCTACAAAATAATCTCCCGATTCATGACGAATATCTTCTAAGGGGATACGGTCAAAACAGTTTCTAATGTCATAGCTGTTTAAAGTTTTTAGAATAAAATCTTCCAAAGCTGTAACAGAGTTGCCAGGTTGCTTTTTCACAAAAGATTCCATTTGGTCAACAATGCGGTGCCATTTGTTTAATAATACCTTATCACCCGCAGCATCAAGCATTATATCGGACGTTAAGAACGAAACAAGAGGCTTTGCAAAATCCATAGCCATGGTTTGCATCAGTTGTCTTTGCAAAGAAATATAAACTTTTAAATCTTCTGCGTCTTTTGAACTATAGCCAACAAATGCTGCTCCTTGTTTTCCTTCCCACCAAGAAAATGTCAAATCATGAACTGAGTACGGGCTTAGTGAATGGAGCATGTGCTCAACTTGAGATAAAAGCCAAAAACTTGTACTGCCTAATAGGGTTCTGAGCTCAACAAAAGAAACGCCGACTGAATCTTGATTTAAAACTTCCAAAAGTTTTACAAATTTAGGCGCTGATTCTTTCACATCGTTAATTTTTGAGCGCAAAATTTCTTCAGCAGCTACTCCTTCCGATAAATTCGAAGGTGCGTCAACAAAACTTTGAGCTTGAGCTAATAAGTTAACTACATTTGCTTGCAAACTTTCTCTTGCGAAAAGCTTTATATTTTCCTGCAATATTGGAGGAAATCCTGAGACCTGTTTAGTGCTAAATTCTTCAAAACGTTTACACATATCGTAAGCCATTTGAATCAGCTTAGAATCCCAGTAAATGATTTTTCCAACAGGCACTAGATTTGTGAAGGTAAGCACAGAAGGCGTGGCCATATAAGGTTCAGAAAAGAGAGCCAGTAAACTTTTCTGCATTGAAATAATCCCTTGAGAAGGCTGAACTGCAGCTGCTTTTTGTGCTAGTGGGCCAACGGGCATATTTGGTTGATGCACAAGAAGCTGATTGATTGCATGTAGTTGCAGTTTTAAATTATTAAATCCAATGGCTGTCTGATCAACTAAAAATTGGGTTATTTCTTTACCAAAGAGCTTTGATGAATCAACTTTGTCGAGCAAATGATCAAATTCTTTACTTGGGTTAAAGAACTCCCTATCTAACCAAGTTTGACCTGCTTCTCCCAATGATGGAACAACTTGTGCCAGATCTATACTGAGATGACGCAAATATGCTGGATCTGGCAGATGTTTCGTTTCTTGTTGACTTAGCTGTTGTAAAAACGTTTGAAGTCGTGCGGGTAAACTTGCAGGGTCACTGACCGTAAAGACTGCATTCAAAAAGTTTTGATAAATGATATTGAGAGTGTCCCTGGCTAATTGCTGATAAGGACGGAGGTCAATAGGAGGAAACGTTGTATTTTTTAATAAAGATCTAAATTTTTTGTAATGATCAATAAATTGCTGCGGTAATTGTGCATGGAAAGTATAGGAAACCAAATCATCAAGATCTTTCGCATCAGCAGCCGATTTGAGATGATTAAATTTATCAATTTTTTCCTGCAACGTTGCAAGACCCTCAATATAACGTTTTAAAAGCTGAAACTCGGCGCTTTCGGTAGGTTGTAAAAGTTGAGCAATTGAAACAGACCGATCATGAAGAGTCGGTCTTGTATGTAAAAGCTCACGTGCCTTTAAAAGAAGATCTATATAAATGGTTCGGACAATAATTTGTTGGTAAGAAACTTTTAGGGTCTTTTCTAGATCTTTATGAAGAGGACTAAACCAAGATGCGGGCACAAAAACCGAAAAGAATGTTGTTTGTTGCATCTGATTCATCATTTCTAAAAGTTGACGCGCATAAGAATCAAACACTTCTGAAGATTGTCCAGGCTCATTCAAATTAATTCGCTGCATTTCATGAAGCATGGTGTTCATTTTAGATAGAATAGGCATCATATAATCGCGGCTTTGTACAAATTTCTCGTACGCATTGAAAAGCCCATAACTTCCGAACAATATGAAAACAGCGGTGAAAACCTTTGCAAGATTCAAAGCTTTGTTAATACTTAAAAGACGTTTTTGTAAGGGAACAGATAATCCTGGTTCGCGCAAAATTTTATCGGTGATTAGATCATCAATAAAAAAGATTTTACGTCTAACTGGTTCAAGGCTTTCTGGAGTTAATTGAGAAGCAAGAGATGGATGCTCAATATCTTGTCCAAACGCGCTATCTGGATTGCCTACAACTGCTAAATTTTCATGACTTTCTTCAGGCTGATCTTCATTTTCATTAAGAACCCTTAAGGGGGTCATACCACTATCACCACAAAAATAAATCCCTCGAAGTAGTAAAGATTCTTGGTAAGCATCGTTTTTAAAAATATGATTAACATAGATACTTAAGCTGTCTTTAAGATTCAAAATTTCACTTGGAAAGACAAACACGCCATCTCTGGAATCGGTCAGCCTACCTTCAGCAAAAATTTCAAGCCGGAGTTGGTTTAAATTCTCTTCAAGGCTAGAAAATGCTTCTTCAACCCATTTTGACGTATACGCTGTTGATAGCGTATAGGGTGAAGACCAACCCAGTATGTTATGCCTGTTGCTGGTTGGAATTTCAGAACAAAAGCTTTGAAAGCCAGGGACTGTATCTAGCTTTGTAACGACAATATAAACAGGAAGGCGAAGGCCCAGGTTATTTTGTGCCGCAGCAAGTTTAATCGATAAGAAATCAGCTCGACTGCTGATTTCATCTTTTGTTAATTTATGTTTACCATAAATCTCATTAGCTGGGATGGCCAATATAATTCCATTTATGGGCCTTGCCGAACGATAACGAGACAATAAGACTAAAAGAGAGCGCCATCCTTTTTCTTCACAACCCACCTCTTTTTTGTTTAGAAATAAATTTCCTTTAATATCAAGGATAACGCCTCTATTTAAAAACCACCAACGGCACTCTGGGTTTGGGTTATGAATTCCAAGGTCAGGGTGACCTAAGGGCATGTTTAATTCAGCACCTTCAATAAGAGAGGTTTTTCCTGAACCTTCAGCTCCAATTAATAGATACCAAGGAAGATGATATTTATAGTTATAAGTATGAAGAGATTCACGTAAAAAGTCTAAGGCTCTTAAAAAAGATAGACTGAGCGTACTGACATGAAAAAAGCCTTTTTTAGACAAAAACTCACTAATCCATCCACCTAAAGGAGGTAGTTTATTGCTATCTTCTCCATCGTCACCCTTTTTCTTTTTGTCCTTATCAGCTGCAGCTGCAGAAGGAGGCTTAGGAACTTTTGGCGAACTTCTTCGCATTGAAAGAATTGTCAAAATGATCGTAATAAACATAACAACAAAGGCGATAATCAAAAGAATTATGATTACCAACGGTAAAGAAGAGAACGCATGTCTTACGTAATCGACTGTAGAATGTAAAGTCTGAAGAATTGTATTAATCATGACGGATCAACCTTTATCCTGCGCCTTTCAAAATGCCTGTTCGTTAAACTTCGGGAACCTTCGGTGTTCATGTATTTCATATACACTCCGCTCCTTGGCCCTTGTCTTCCCGCCGGCCTTTTGAAATCCTTTGGATGTGGCACTGAATTTTGACAACAATTTGTTTCATATCAATGGGCTTTGCCTTGTTTGCTCAAAGATTAGATTCAATGCTTCATGCATTTCTGAAGCAAGTTTGTACCAAACCACATATGTAATAAATACATACACGGTGAAAATGCTGGCAATACAAATACCCCACGTTTTTATATCTGGCAGTCCTCTCCCGGGGGGTTCTGAGAGAGTATAATCATAGGCTTGATCAATTAAGTGAGGACGTCCAGGACGAAAGAGGTGTGCGGAGCGATGATTAACAACAATATAAAGTTGGTCAAGATACCACTTAATGGCATCTTTATCATCTTGATCTCTAAATTTACCCCTAAACCCTAGGCTTAAAATCAAAAAATATAAAAGCGCAAGTTCTGGCCTGGTGGGATCTGTAGAGTCTAATAAAATATCTAGTTTCTTGTAAAACGCTTCACCTGCAATCTGCGTTTCGAAAATTTGAGCTTCTAAAAGTGATTTTTGCCATAGTTTTGCGCCAGGCCAATTTAAAGATAAAAAAACCTCATCCGTTAGAATGGTCATCAAATATTGAGCATCACGTATTTGAGTTGCTCCGATTCCACTCGCAGAGCGGCCAAGTTTATAAGCTTGCTCTTCTAAAATGCCGCGCATCTTTTTTTGAATTCCATCAATCAAACCAAGGTCTTGTCCGCCAGAATCTTTATCGTCAAAAATGGTATCAGGTTCGCTCATCCGCAAAGCCTTTTCTTTTTGCCTTAAAAGCTCATAGTAAAAAATCTGAAAACTTTGCAGAAGAGGGCTGTTGTTTGTTGTAAATTGCATAACTCAGTTAACCTCCATTTTCCGTTTTCTCGGTACTTTTACGGACATAAAGGACGATTTCTGTTGGTCTTTTTTCTGCGTGATCCGCTGGGTTGAAAATATTTAAATTTTGATCTGGCTTAATGTATTCAGGGTTAAGTGTGATTTCAAAAATGATAACACCGCGACTTGGCATTAATTCATAAAGTTCTTCATCACGTAGCATTCCTCTCTCGGCTCCGGTGATGCGGCGCCCCCTTATACCTTCTATTGCGAAGTCAGAGGCAACTACTGCATCATTCATCCATTCTTCAAGCTGAGTTTCGGTCATCCCCTTAGGTGCTCTAAGCCCAACGTAGATTTTGTCTTGTACATAAGCTTTGTGAAAACGTAAATAAAATAGCCGTTCTTTTTGCTGAAAAGGAAATGCCGAAAAGCTTTGTTCAATGCTGTTAAGGTATTGTTTTATAAGTTCGATAACCGGTTCAAAGCAAACATTAATACTATTATGCTCATACACTGGTAAAATAGGTGGGAGTAGCGCAGGCCTAAGGGGCGCTAAGACTCCTACAGTTTCACAAAGTTTTTGATAGAGTTTATAAGGGTGAATAGGATCCCCATGAATCATCGTTTCAAATCCAGGCATCGCTGTTAACAGGGGCCTTAAAAGCGCAGATGTTTCCTGAAGCATAGGAGTTCCGATTTGATTTTGCCATTTTTCGCTTAAATAGGCTGCTTTTTCCCTAATTTTTTGAGCAAGACCCGCACAGCTCTCCCATAAGGGGGTATCTTTTTCTATAAAGAAGCAAGGCGCAGTGTAATCAGTAAGGGCAAAAGCTTCGTCAACAAAGCCAATTTTTACTAAGGGAAAAGCCAAACATCTCGCAGGAGGCTGATCTCCTACGTGTAAAAATAACTTTGGAACAAGGCGAGGAATTTTAATGACGTTATCTTCAAGATTGATGTCTTTTACATTATGTCCTTCCAAGGAATAATAACGAGGAAACTCGCCAATAACAGGAGAGCTTTCCGGAATAACCTCAGGAATTGCTAACTGAACAGTAATTTCCTGGTTTGGAAGACCTGTTTTATAGGGTTTTAAATCAATCTCTAAAGGTGGAATATCCGTCATATCAGCTGAATAGTGAACAATCAAGCCATCGGCCATAAGGGCTTCTAAATCAAGAACTCTTATGAGACCATCCGGCAAAACAATAGGGTCTAGTTTTAGCGAGCGAACTCCCCAATGGTAAAAAGCAGTCAAATTTAATTGATGAGCTAATATTTCATGATGCCGTAAATCTGACTGCTGAAAGTGCTGAGGAGAAATCATCATTCCTTCATGCCACTGAATGGCGGGCGTAATTGAATTAAATTTTTCCTTTCTCATATGAATGCCGCCTTTCTGAAATTCATTTTCCTAGCAATTTTAGGCATCTCAAACCTTTATATTTAGATTTACTAAATTTTTATTAATTATGATATGTTTTCACTGCTTATGACAAGGGTATCTTAGAAAATAGTATCTTTCTCACTTTTTTAAGGCCGTTTTTAACCACGTAATGCCCTTTATAAAAGTTAACGATTTCAATTTTTTGCATTTCTGATATGAAAATATGACAATGCTTCTTGTTGTTTAAGGTTTTTTTTAGTAAATTGTTCCACAACTTTATATAAAAATAAAAGCATAAGGGAAAAACTAGTGTTATTAACAAGGCGCAGTTTTAATTTCTCTTCTTTGACTGCTTTGGGTCTTGCTTTGTCAGGATTGTCAGGATGTAAACCAAAAAGAAAGGATGCTTTTAGAATAGGTCTTTTATCTCCTCGAACTGGCATGGATTCTCAAGTAGGGCAAGCTTGTGAACGTGGAGGAAGAGTTGCTGAACTTTTATTAAAAGATGCTCTCCCCTCTCTTGAAATTATTTATAACGATACAGAGTCCAGTGTTGATATCGGGCGCAATAAGGCCGAAATGTTGATTAGTGAAGGAACACATATTCTGATCGGAGCTCATAACTCTAGCGTCACAGCTGCTGTTGCTCAAGTTTGTGAGCAACGTAAAACCCCACTCTTAGTTAATATTGCTGCTGCCAAAAGAATTACCGAGCAGGGCTATCGGTATGTTTTTAGAAATTTTCCAACAACAGATGTATTGGCTGCCAATGGCATTAAGCTTATGAATGATCTGTTTCAGCTAAAAGATACGCCTCCTAAAACAGCCGCGTTGCTTTATATCAATGATACTTATGGCCAATCAATGTATGAAGCCATTTCATATTATTTTCCTAGGCTTAATCTGCCCTGCAGACTTATTGAGATTGTTTCTTACGATCCTAGAACTCAAGATTTATCTGGAGAGATCGCAAAAATTAAGGCATCAAAAGCTGAATTACTTATCCCTATTACAAGGCTTAATGATGCAATTCAAATGATGAGAGAGATTGTCAAACAAAGATACAATCCAATGGGTATCATAAGTCCTGGAAGTCCGGGCATGTACGAAAAGCAATTTTTCAGCATATTGGGCGCTCATTCAGAATATTGCATTACCAATACTTGTTGGTACAATCCAAACTCCCCTCTTGCTCAAAAGGCTCTTGCTATTTTTGAAAAACTTTATCCAAAAGAACAGTTTGATTTGAATGTTGCCTTTACAATCGAAGCCATATTGATTGCGGTTGATGCCTATCAAAGATCTCAATCATTTCATGGGCA
>JAIEMR010000024.1 GCA_019751935.1 Alphaproteobacteria bacterium | reverse complement strand
AACAAAATACGGTCGCGGAAGGTATCAAATTGCCCATCTTGGCCGCCCGAGATCACCACATCGCTAAAGCTGGCGGTGCCAGTGCCGGTGTAATTAATAATCACCGTGGCGTCTTTATGGATATTGCTCAGAGTTAGATTTTTTAATTGTGGGACGTTGTTTGTTAGACAAAAGAGAGCAAGATATAAGTCTAAAGGAAGATTATCAAGATCAGTTTGAGCTTGATTAGTTTGTTTAAGAAAATATAATCATGCAAATTCATCGCGATCATCTTTATTATTTAAAACATTTTAATGCAGCTTTAGTGCTTGAAACTGGGGATTATTTTTTAGGTTTAGGCTTTGGGTATCCTGATATTACTACAGGAGAGCTGTGTTTCAATACGGCTATGACAGGTTATCAAGAGGCAATGACTGATCCATCTTATGCCGGCCAAATTGTAACTTTTACTTTTCCTCATATTGGAAATGTAGGAATTAATGATGAAGACAACGAGGCTGAGCATCCTTTAATCCAAGGTGTCATTTTTCGTTCAGTTGTATCTTTGCCTTCCAATTATAGGGCTAAAAAAGATCTAGAAACTTGGCTTTATGAGAAAAAAATAGTGGGAATTGCTGAAATTGATACCCGTGACATTGTAAAGCTAATTAGAACTTCTAAAGGATCTTTAAAAGCTTCTATAGGGTATTGGAAAGAAGGTCTAAGTGAAGAAAAGCTTAATTTTTTAAAGAACAAGGCAAAGCAAGATAATGGTTTAATAGGAAGTGATTTTAGTCAGATAGTTAAGAAGGAAGTTTACAGTTGGTCAGATCATTCGTGGAGCAAGTCTGCGCCTTGTATGGAAACCTTCAAAATTGTTGTTTTGGATTTTGGAGTTAAGCAGTCTATTCTAAGAAAATTATGTGACTTGGGATGCTTGGTGACAGTGTTGTCTGGAGATTCTTCTCTTGAAGAAATTTTAAGTTACTCTCCCGATGGGGTTGTTCTTTCAAATGGGCCTGGGGATCCTCGACAAACTTTTTTGAGAATAAAGCAGACTTTAGATTCTCTTATAAATTTGCAAGTTCCTCTATTTGGTATATGTTTAGGTCACCAAATGATTGCTCTTTCTATAGGAGGAACGATTGAAAAGATGCCTTGTGGACACCATGGAATTAACCACCCTGTTCAAGATCTCCAGACTAAAAAAATTCACATTACTTCGCAAAATCATGAGTTCGTAGTGAGTTTCAAAGATAAAAGTGCTGAAATAGAAATTACTCATATTTCTTTATTTGATGGTTCAATAGAAGGGTTTTCCGTTAAGAAAAAACCCATTTTATGCGTTCAGTTTCATCCTGAAGCAGCTCCAGGTCCTCAAGATTCTGAATACTTATTTGCTAATTTTCTTGAAATAATCCAAAAAAATAAAATGTATAATACTCTCATCCAAAACCAGCAAGAAGCTTATGCCGCGTCGTTCTGATATAAACACTATTTTGATTATTGGCTCTGGCCCCATTACTATTGGTCAGGGTTGTGAGTTTGATTATTCTGGAGTACAGGCTTGCAAAGCTTTAACGGAAGATGGCTATCGTGTAGTTCTGGTAAATTCCAACCCTGCAACTATCATGTCAGATCCAGAACTAGCTGCTGCTACTTATATTGAGCCTTTAATCCCAGAAGTCATTACTCAAATTTTAGCGAAAGAAAAAGTTGATGCAATACTCCCTACAATGGGTGGGCAAACAGCATTAAATCTAGCTATAAATTTATGGGAATCAGGGGTTTTGCAGAAATTAGGTGTCGAGATAATAGGCGCTCACCCGGACGTGATTCAACGTGCTGAAAATAGAAAAATTTTTAGACAAAATATGGAAGAGATTGGGCTTGATTGTCCGAAGAGCTATGTAATTGAGACTGTAAAAGAGGCTAGAGAGGTCGCAGAAAATCTTGGTTTTCCAATCATAATTAGGCCTTCTTTTACCTTGGGAGGTTCAGGAGGAGGAATTGCATATAATCATGAGGATTTAATTGAGAAAGTGGAGTATGGGATAGCAAACTCTCCGATTAGGCAAGTTCTTCTTGAAGAGTCTGTATTAGGTTGGAAAGAGTACGAAATGGAAGTTGTCAGAGATAGCCGTGATAACTGCATTATCGTGTGTTCGATTGAAAATCTTGATCCCATGGGAATTCATACAGGCGATAGTATCACTGTTGCTCCAGCGCTGACTTTAAGTGATAAGGAGTATCAAGTTCTTCGGAATGCATCTATTGCAGTAATGCGCAAAATTGGTGTAGAGACAGGCGGTGCCAATGTACAGTTTGCTATTAATCCCTATGATGGCAGGATTGTTATTATTGAAATGAATCCAAGGGTTTCTCGCTCATCTGCTCTCGCTTCTAAAGCTACAGGTTTTCCTATTGCAAAAATTGCTGCCAAATTAGCCGTAGGTTACACTTTGGAAGAAATTTCAAATGATATTACTAAGAAAACATGTGCGGCTTTTGAGCCGAGTATTGACTACGTAGTAACAAAATTTCCTCGTTTTGATTTTCAGAAATTTCTTGGTTCCAAAAAGATTTTATCTACTTATATGCAATCAGTGGGGGAGATTATAAGTTTGGGACGTTGTTTTGCTGAATCATTTCAGAAGGGCATACGTTCTTTAGAAATTGGATTATCTGGCCTTAATTCTCCTCTTTCTCGTTCTGTGGAAAAAGAAGAGATTCGTGAAAAACTAAAAACGTCAGATCCTTGGCGGTTTTTATGGATAGGAGAAGCTTTTCGTCAAGGATTTACTGTGCAGGAAGTGCATGAGCTTTGTTTATATGATCCTTGGTTTTTACAGCAAATTAAAACCCTTGTAGATTTTGAAGGGAGTTTTCATAAAAATGTGGAGTCTATTGATTTTATGTCTCTTGCAAAAGCAAAAGCTCTTGGTTTCTCAGATCAAAGAATAGCAGAGCTCACGCAGGCTTTGCCTAAAGATATTAGGGATTTAAGGCATAAATATGGAATAAGGCCAAATTATAGACGCATTGATACGTGTGCAGCTGAATTTGAGGCTGAAACTTCTTATCTTTATTCTACTTATGAACTTAGCTTTTCTCATCCAAGAAGCAATGAATCATTTCCAAGTCCTAATAAAAAAGCGATTATCATTGGAAGTGGTCCCAATAGAATCGGGCAAGGAATTGAGTTTGATTATTGCTGCGTAAAGGCAGCAGAGGCATTGCGCAAAAAAGGTATTGAGACGATCATTATAAACTGTAACCCAGAAACAGTCTCCACTGATTACTCTATTTCAGATCATCTTTACTGCGAGCCTCTCACAGAAGAAGATGTATTGGAAATTATTTTTCACGAACAAACAACCGGTTCTTTGTTAGGAGTTATAACTCAATTGGGAGGACAAACTCCTTTAAAGTTACTAAAATCTCTTGATGATAATAATATAACTATTCTTGGCACCTCCAGAGAAACAGTTGATGCTTGCGAGAACAGAGAAATATTTAGATCTTTTTGTGAAAGGTTTGGAATAATACAGCCGCACAACATGATTGTTTCTACAAAACTAGAATTATTTGAAGCATTAGAGAAAACAAATTTCCCTGTAATTGTTAGGCCTTCATACGTCATTGGTGGAAGTTTAATGCAGATTTTTCACAGTTTGGAAGAGGTGAAAAATAGTAGCATAGAAAACAAAATAGAGGAGATGGGCCCTCTTCTCGTTGAAGCATACCTTGAGTCTGCTATAGAGGTCGATGTGGACGGAATTTCCGATGGGAAAAACGTTACTATTTTAGCCGTAATGGAGCATGTTGAGCCTGCAGGTATTCATTCTGGAGACTCAACATGTTCTTTATTTCCTTTTACACTATCTGAAGCAGTTGTTGAAAAAATTAAAGAAATCAGCGCAAATTTAGCGAAGGAGTTGGATATTAAAGGAGTTTTCAATGTGCAGCTGGCCGTTGACAAACACGAGAAGATTTTTATTCTCGAAGTCAATCCGAGAGCTAGTAGGACGATACCTTTTGTTGGAAAGGCTCTAGGATTACCTATTATTGAAAATGCTGTAGATATAATGCTTGGCCTCCCTTTAAAACTGAAAGAAGTTAAGACGGAAAAAGAAAGAGAAAAATCTTACGTAAAAAAGCCGATTTTCTCTTTTATAAAAATCCCTGAATCTCAACCTACGTTAGGGCCAGAAATGCGTTCTACAGGTGAAACTATGTCAATTGGGAATTCTCTGGTAGAGGCATTAGCAAAAGCTGAGCTTTCGGATCCATTTAATAGAATCCCAAAAGATGGAAAGATATATGCCATAGGCGATGATGAGCAATATAAAGAGCATGATTGGCAAAAATTAGAACAGCTTGGGTTCTCTCTGGAAAAGATTTCTTTCTCAAAAGATATAAAGGAACCTTGCTCTATTATTGTTTATTTAAATCCGTCTTTAGAAAATGAAATAGACTCTTTATTAAATGTATTTGCTGAAAAACCGTTTTTATGTGCCAGTCTAGAGCATCTAGATATAATTACAAATGCCATTTTTATGAGAAAACATCAAACTTTTAACCTTACAAGTTTGCAGCAATTAAGGAATTAAAATGAATTTTTTAAAGAAAGTTATTTTTACTCTTCTGCCGGCTTTAATACTTTTTATGATCATTGAAGGCGGCGCTAGGCTTTACTGGAGCCATCTTGAGAATGAGGTACTTAAACAGGTAGAAGAATCTAATATAGCCAATCTTAAAAAAGAAAAAGATGCAAATAAAATCATTAATTTCATAAAGATGAGCCATCCCTCCCTAGGTTATGTATTAATTCCTAATTTCAAAGGCAGTGAAGATATTATAACAAATAGCCAAGGTTTTTTCCAAAAAGAGGAAGTTGAGCTTAAAAAAAGGGAAAAGTCTCTTCGCATTATGACGGTAGGTGAATCTACAACGCAGGGAGCGTCTGTCCAAAAGAGCAGTTATCCTGTTAGTTTAAAGAAGTTTATGCAAGAGACTTCTCACTCCAAATTCCCAGGAGGAATTGAAATTATTAATGCAGGTGTCCAGGGTTGGGTAAGCGATCAATGGGCAATGGCGACGCGTTTAAAATTTGCTGCTTATAAACCAGATATTGTTATTTTTTATTGTGGGTGGAATGATTTCCAATCTTATACCCCGTATAGTCCTCCACCTCAAAGTTCTAACTTTGAGGACTTCTCAGGTTATAGTGCGAAATATGTGTTTGCTTCCAACTTTAAATCCGTAATTTTATTGAGTGATTGGTTCAGGGCAAAAAAACAAGAATTTAAAGTAAAATATAACATCGGTCAACTTTCAGATTCTGCTAAAGCCGAATTAAAAAGACCAGGAGCAGAAAAACCAATAGAGCTGTATAAGTTTTTTACTCGAAATCTAACTCAAGCTATAAATACATTCAAAGAACATAACCCAAATGTAAAAATAATCATTTCTACCTTGGTGGGGCGTTGGCCTCATGACACTCAAGAGCAATTTCAATCGAACATTGGCCATACTTGGTGGATGGTGGATAATCAAACCACTAGAAAAGAAGCAGCTCGATTTCTAGAGTTATTGAATGGTGTGATACAAGATTATGCAAAAGAAAATGGTCTTTACTTTGTTGATATGAGAAAATCTTTTGATGGCTTAGATAAACAAAAATTATTTACAGATTTCTGTCATTTAACAAACGAAGGGTACGAGATTATTGGTAAGACATTTTTTGATTATATTCAAAAAGAGGTAGAGCCACTTCAATAAATTTTATTATCTTTGATTGGAAAAGTCATTGTTATGCCTGCGATTGTGCTTGCCACAGGTGAGCATAGATTCCATTGTGTGCCAAAAGCTCAGCGTGATTGCCTTTTTCAACAATTTGTCCATGGTCCAGAACATATATAATATCAGCTTCCACAACTGTTGAAAGGCGATGCGCCACCATCAATGTTGTTCGTCCTTTCATTAAAACCTTTAAGGCTGATTGAACCTGGCGCTCTGAATCTGTATCAAGGGCGGAGGTAGCCTCATCTAATAATAAAATAGGCGCATCTTTCAGCATGGCGCGGGCAATGGCTAATCGTTGGCGCTGTCCGCCCGATAACTTCACGCCATTCTCTCCGACGACGGTTTCATACCCTTTGGGAAGTTTCATAATAAATTCATCGGCAGCTGCAGACTTTGCTGCTCTAATAATTTGGGCCTCCGAAGCCTGGGGACTACCATAAGCGATATTATCTCTAACAGACATATCAAAAAGGGCAATTTCTTGACTGACCAGGGCAATTTGATCTCTTAAGTTTGCAAGCTCCAAATGTCTAATATCAATGCCATCTATTAGAATGGCCCCTTTGGTGACATCATAAAACCTTGGTAGCAGGTTTATAAACGTTGATTTCCCAGCGCCGCTAGAACCCACCAAAGCAACTGTTTGCCCAGGTTCAATCGAAAGGTTAATGTTCGTTAAAGCTTCTTTCCCATCCATATATTGAAAAGTCATATGGTCAAAGGTGATTTCGCCTTTTGCACGCTCAATTGTTGTTGCGTCTGGCAGGTCCGTAATATGAGGAGGGGTGTCGATAATCATAAACACACGCGAGGAAGCCGCAAGCCCTTCTTGAACGTTAGCATTCAAGTTGCTGAGGCGCTTTAAGGGCTCGTAAATCAAAAGCATGGCGCCAATAAATGAGATAAACTCACCTGTTGTGCGAGCATGATGCATGACCTGCCAGCCGCCATAGGCAATCACTGAAATAATCGCAACGCCGCCCAAACTTTCAACAACCGGATGCGCAGCTGATCTTACCCTGGCTGATTTATAAATAAGTTTAAAGATCTTTTGGATCATGGATTCAGCGCGATCCGCTTCTACTTGTTCCATGCCATAGGCTTTGACAACACGGATTCCCTGAAAGACCTGGGTTAGCTGAGTTGTAAAGCTCCCCAGCTCCTCTTGCGTGTTATAGGTGACTTTACGCATGCGTCGGCCAATTTTAGCAATTGGTAAAATGGCAACTGGAAAAACGATAAAGGCAATTGCGGCCAAAGTTGCGTCTCTATAAAACATGACGGCAACTAGAAATAAAAGAGTAAAGGAATCTTTTCCAAAACCTATGATGGTATTAGCCATGGCGTTTCGCATCATGTTCACATCGTTGGTAAACCTGGATAATAATTCACCGCTGGTGGTGCTGTGGAAAAAGGCCAAATCTGATTTCATCAAATGAGCAAACAACCGATTTTGGATGTCAGAAATGATTTTCTGCCCAACATAGGTCATTACAACTGACTCACCGTAAGAAGCAACTCCTTTGACAATAAAAGCTAATAAAACAGCGCCGCAAAAGATAATCAAAAGGTTAACATCGGCCTTGGTAAAGACATCGTCAAAGACAGGTTGCAATAAATAAGGAAGCGCTGCTGTTGCCATTGCGGCTAACATCATAAAAAAGCAGGCTAAGGCAAAAAGTTTTTTGTACGGTTTAACGTGTTCTTTTAACAAACGGCGTGCTAGCTGTTTTCCTGATTGAGAAAGTGTGGGTGCGTAACTCATAATTTATGACGATAAGTTGAATCTTGCCTTAAGGTATCAAAAACATCAGGTCTATGCATTAGTTATGTTTATACTCTTCGTCTTTCAAGATACCTGTTCGTCAAAATCTGAGAATCTGCGGTGCTCATGTATTTTTATATACACTGCGCTCCTTGACCCTCATTTTCCTGCAGGTATCTCGAAATTCTTTGAGTATATTATGGGGTCTCAAATTTTTAATGCGAAATCTTTGAATCTCAGGCAGGA
Source organism: Alphaproteobacteria bacterium (assembly GCA_019751935.1). GTDB lineage: Bacteria > Pseudomonadota > Alphaproteobacteria > Paracaedibacterales > CAIULA01 > CAIULA01. The sequence goes on along the minus strand of JAIEMR010000024.1, from coordinate 725 downwards.
TATAGGCAATTTCATATAAATGTAGTTAAGGGTTTCTTTTGATAACTAGAGTTTTTTTCATTTTAATTACTTTTTTTATTCAAGCCTCGATCGCGTCTTCGTTGGCGCCTGCTTTGCAAAAGTTGGACCAATATATTGCAAAACAAGTTGAGCAAAAAAAGGTTATAGGATGCTCTGTTGCCGTTGTCGAAGGGAACAGAATCATTTTTATGAAAGCCTATGGCGTTAAGAAAAAAGGCGGAAAAGATAAGGTCAACCTTGATACATCATTTCAATTAGGTTCAGCCTCAAAACCAATTGCGGCAACCTTAATTGCGCTTCTTAATAAACAAGGATTAATTAATTTAGATGCGCCGATCACTCCTTTTTATCCGTACCTGAAATCCAGAACAACGTTGCGGCATGTTTTGACTCATACAACGGGTTTCAAAAGAAAAGGTTGGAACCATAAAATTGAAAACGGTATTTTAAGGTCTCAGTTACTTAAAGATCTTAAAACAGCTGAGCAAGATGAGCCTGGCATTGAGTTTGATTATCATAATGTTGTTTACAGTTTGATGGAGGATGTTGTTGAGGGAACCCAAAACCAAAAAATGGAAGCGCTATTGCAGCAAAAATTATTAACACCTTTGGGCATGAATCAAACAACAATTGGCTATGAGGCTTTTATCAGTCAGCCTAATTGCGCTTGGCCGCATCAGGTGAATAAAAAAGGCACTTTATAT
>JAIEMR010000145.1 GCA_019751935.1 Alphaproteobacteria bacterium | reverse complement strand
TGCAGATGATGAAGAAGATAACGAAGGCACATCAAAAGTCACATATCCAGATGCATTTGCAGAGTTTGGTGATGCATACAGTTATTTATCCAATTTGATTGAGTTAGATGGTGACAAAGATCCTCAACTTGCTGAAGCACTTCAAAGCTGCATACAGGCACTTTTTGATCAAAGTGAGAATGGGGGCTTGCAAGAAGGGTCTTGGAGCGATCTTGCTACAAATCTAGTTGCTACAAAGGAATCATCTGAAGAAATGCAAGCTTACCTTGAAGAAGTGTCAAAGGCACACAAAAAAGCTAGCACCCCTGATGATGCAGAAAATGAAAAACCTAAAGTTTCTCCATCTGAAGAACTTAAAGGCTTTTTATTAATGCTTTTTGGTGAGAGGGAAGGACTCGCTAGAGCTATACCTGAATACACTCAAGCACTTCTTGCATTAGATAATGGGGATGAAAAAAGGATGCAACCTCTCGTTTTGGCGGATTTAAAGAGCTTCCTTGGCGGGATACCACTTAAATATGTGCAAAGCTTTTTTGAAACAGCTACTAGTAAACATTTAAGTGCTCTCGCTTCTAGTTCTGCTGAAGAGGGAGAAAAGGAAGCTGGCTCTGGATCTGAAGAAGATGAAGAAGCCTAATTAACAGTTCTGATCGTCTTCAAAGCACAAGATAGAAATGTCTTGTGCTTTTTTTGATTCTAAGGCTTAAATTCTTCTAACTTTTACAGGAGCTCGACGAGTCAAAATTGAGCCATCGCTGTAACGCTTAATGCTCCAATTCTGAACGAGTGTATATTTTTCATTTTCAAAAATATTATTGATTTTATTAATTTCTGCTTCGAGTAAGTTGATTGTATCTGAATCGTCATTTCTGACCCTTGCGCATAAAGGCTTATCAATCGATAAGTCATCGTTTACATAAGCATCTGACTTTGATGATTTAATTTCTGAGATGATTAATAATGGATTGTATCGACTGGAAATTTGTACTTCCTCTTCTATATCACTATCACTAGCTTGACATAAACCAGCTATAAGCAATGAAAGAAAAAATACACCACCACGTATAACCTTCATAGCGCCCCTCATCCCTTGCTAATGATCCTAAAGGTTATATAGTGTACAGAAAGAAAATTTACAACATTTATTTATTGAAAAGAGTATTTTACCAGTAAACCACAGTTCAGAAAATCAATTTCAACTTTTCGCTCTTTTTGACCGGCGAATACAAACAATATTATTCTTAGGGTAATACCGTGCAACCCAATTATAGACTAGATCTGAACTATCTCTTTCTATAATGTCATCGATAATCTGGATTTCCTTTTTAAATTTTTCAATAACCTTTTCGTTATTTTTTTTAATCTCTGAAAATAATAACTCAGTTATTAGTAAACCATCCTTTAAATAGGAATCATCTTTTGATTTTTTAATTTCCTCAATAATTTGTGCAGCTTGGTATTTTGGCGTGGCATAGCACGCATTACTCCACAATGCCAAGAAAGATAGAAATATGACCAATCGTCCCATTTTAATAACTCCGTCACACACTTAAATAGTTGCAATTACACTTTTGTATAGTAATTGACTTCCCTCTCTAAACAAACCACCTCCCTGTACAACACCAATATGTCTACATTTAATAGAATGATCTGTATCAGTATGATTGACTTTACACATAAGAACAGGCCCTCCGCTCATTCCATCAGCAAAAGGAATAGGAATAGTTTGAAATGTTTCTGGTAAATTCACATGCCCTATTGAAGAATGATAAAGACTGGTGGTTGGATTTCGTTCAAAAATTTGATTTGAATGGTTTATTTTTCGAAGAGGAGGTATTATCTGAGACAATACACCGTGGTCATGACGATCTCTTAAATCATGCACAATATTTCCGTTAAAGACATCAGATACTAGACAGAAACCATCAAGTCCAGCATCTTGCAATATAATACTCCTTGGCTTCCCGAAGGCAAAAATACGATCAAAATGCACATGAGCAGCTTCAATTTCTCCTTGCAGATTAATAACATGATTGTCGCTAGGGTTAAAAAGATGATTTGGTTGTAAAATATTTTGGATTGTATTTCCACCAGCTGCAGCATTATTGCTGACACGGATAATTGTATAATCATTATCCATAAACTCCCCAATTTCTTCTTTATGTTTATATTGATCAGATAATTGGGTGATACTTGCTTGATCTAAAGGATGCCCTTCCACCCCCACTTGAACATCTTGAATTCTAAAAAAATTCTCAGCAATTGGGGCTTCGCCATTAGGTAGAAAATAAAGATGATTGATAGGTCCAGCTTCCATCAAACCATGAAAACAACTTATAATATTGACTGTATCTGAAGATATTTCCTGACCTGGCTGAATGATTCCGGAAAACATTTCTTCAGCTTCTTCTAAAGACCCTCCCTTCCAACACCAAAACGTTCCTGATAATTTCTGAACCTTCAATAAATCATTCGTAGCCATATTACTATACTGAGGTTCCGTTAGAAGGGAGTTTGTGTAGGGCTGTTGACGAATAATGTCAATTGTATTAAAAAGCCATCCCGCGGCAAACCTACGATCCCTAAAGATACCCCCAATAAAACCTGCCTCTAAAACATCTACGACATCAACATCATCCCATACAAAATTAAAATTCAGATAATTTTCCAATGGATCACCTATGGCAACTCCTATATTCGGATGTGAAGCATGGGAAAGATCTTCAACCAAAGTCCCTGCTCCTCTTCCTCGTCCATTTACAAATCTTTCAAATACTTTTCTTCTTTGTGCTGCAGTTAATTCATCGGCTTTGTGCGTTGCATCACATTCCATTTTCAATAATGCTTCTAACCAATTTTTCTGCCCACTTATACGGATAAGCTCAGCTTGCGTTGCTTCCCAAGTTGCAGAGTAAGAATTAGCGATGATAAAAATGAATAGTAAAATAACTTTTAGGAAATTCATGCTAAATAATCTTTAATTCACCCTTTATAATACAATCGTAAAAACAAACGATTAATAACTGATTAATCAAGAAACTTGGTGTTCCTTCTAATTTTCAAAAAAGATTTCAAAAAAAATCTTCGATAATTCCTATCGATTATTCAGCCCTCATGCTCTATAAATAGGGAGAATAAAATCTATGGAGGCCTTAATCATGTCTACGTCTATAAAAGTCGGGGATAAAATCCCAAATATTAGTGTAAAACAAGCGACATCTAATGGTCCTATTGACCTCAACACATCTGATTTCTTTAAAGATAAAACAACCATTCTTTTTGCAATTCCGGGTGCTTTTACGCCGGTTTGCTCTTCAAAGCATTTGCCTAGCTTTGTCACTCATAAGCAACAGTTAGTGGACAAAGGCGTTGACCAAATCGCTTGCGTTTCCGTTAACGATCCGTTTGTTATGCAAGCATGGGCCGAAAGCCAACATACAAAAAATGAAATTGCTATGATTGCTGATGGAAATGGTGATTTGACGCGCGCTCTTGGATTAGGCATGGATTTAACTGCCCTTGGTCTGGGTTATCGTTCACAACGTTATGCGATGATTATAAAGGATGGAAAGGTTTCAAGACTTGAAGTTGAGCCTGCCTCTACATGCAGCTTAACAAGCGCGGAACATTTTTTAAATATTCTTTAAGTGTTGTGGGGCTTTAAGCCCCATTTTTCAATGACAATTCACAAAATCATCGGAATTCCTTTTGGTCAATGCTTTTTAAAAAGCCTTGCGGAGCTTTTGATAAAGCAATCCCCAAATCCTTTCGACCTTGCGAAAACACTTGTTATCCTGCCCACAAAACGGGCTCTTTTAAACTTGAATGAGATTTTTCAAACAGAGATTAAAAGCGATCATCCCTTAATGTTACCAAGGATAATTGCGCTTGCTGATATTGAATCAGAAAACCCTCTTCTTCTTTCAAAAATCGATGATCTTCCCTCCTCCATTAATCCTTTAAAACGCTTAGGGCTTTTTATCCAGTTGGTTTTAAAGCTGCCCAATTATACCCCAAATCGCGCCTTAAAGGCCGCTCAAGGATTAATTCACCTGATTGATGAGGCAGAAACAACTGGCATTGATTTAGAAAACTTAAAAAGCCTAGCTGTGACAGATTACGCTGAACATTGGCAGGAAACGCTTAACTTTTTAAAAATTGTCACTGATTATTGGCCGTCGATTTTAACAGATTTAGGTGTTATTGAGCCACAAGCCCGAACCCGCGAAAGCTTGAGAGCCCTAGCCCAAAATTGGAGGGAAAATCCGCCGAATCATCCCATCATTATTGCGGGAACAACAGGCACCGTGCCCGCCACCGCCGAACTTATGAAAACTGTTTTAGCTTTGCCGCAGGGGCAAGTTATTCTGCCTGGCCTTGATACGATAGCCTTCAATGAAGATCTGCCACTAACACACCCCCAGCATACCCTTTCTAATCTTTTAAAGTTTCTAGAAACAAACAAAAATGACATTCTCATTTTAAAGGACAAAACGCCTCTAGAAAATAGTCGCTATCAACTGCTTATCTCCTCTATGAATAATAAAGAATTAACCTTACCCTCGTCATTTTCACCTGAATACTGGCCCCAGATGGTTGAATGTGACCTAGTCTCTGAGGAAGCAAAAATCATTGCCCTGATGATGCGTCATTATCTTGAAATCAGTCAGAGAACCATTTCTCTTGTTAGCCCAAATCAACATTTATGTCATCTGGTGGAAACTGAACTTGAACGATGGAATTTAACCCCCAATACATCCAGCGGAAGGCCTCTCGCAAATTCGGTTGTTGGTGGATTTGTGTTGTTGGTTGCAGACCTTTTCTCTGCCCCCACAATCAGTCAATTATTAGTCGTTTTAAAGCATCCTTTATGCTTCAAAGCAAATCGCCAGCAACACTTGGAAAATGTCCGAATTTTAGAGAAAAATATCTTACGGAAATTTAAGCTTGAAATCACAGAATTAGAAGCTGTTATCTCAGAGAAACTTCCCTCATTATCAATTTGGTTTCAAGAGATTTTAGATATCATAAATCCTTTGTTTTCATCATCAAACGGCCATTTTTTTAAAGACCTTTTGTCGCTTCACAAGCAAACCTGTCTATCTTTAACAGGTGATAATTCCGAAACATCACCCTTGTGGGGACAATCAGATGGAAAAGCGGTTCAAACCTTTTTTGATAGTTTGTTTAACGAAAGCGACCACTTTCCACCTTTAAACCAAAAAAACTATCCTTCTTTCTTAGCATCCTTGATGCAGCAAGATGATAAATTACGGGATAATGAGGGAATTGGTTCAAGAATTAGGATTTTAGGCGCTTTGGAAGCTCGCTTAAGTCACTGTGATGTGATGATACTAGGCGGCCTTAATGAGAACAGTTGGCCGCCATCAATTGATCCTGATCCATGGCTAAGCCGAAGCATGAGACAGCAGTTAGGCCTACCTTCACTCGAAAGACGTCTTGGATTATCGGCGCATGATTTTAGCAGCTGTTTTTATGCCCCCCATCTTCTTTTAACACGTTCCAGAATTGATCAAGGCACCCCAACTATTCCAAGTCGCTGGTGGAGACGCCTCGAAGTTGTAGAAAAAAAGAACGCCGATATTATAAAAAATACTTCACAGCTTCCCTGGCAAGCATGGGCAAAAAGCCTTTCACCCAAGCTTGATCCTATCTCCTATGACCCGCCTTCTCCCCGCCCCCCTGTTCAAAGCAGGCCAACTCGTTTTTCAGTTACAGAAATTGAAACTCTCATGCGCGACCCTTATGGCATTTATGCAAAACAGTGCCTTAAACTGTCACCTCTTCTTTCTCTGGATGAAGAACTAGGGGGCGCCGATAAGGGGCAAATTATCCATAAAATTCTGGAATCTTATTTGAAATCTTATGGAGCTGAAAACAACAGAATTGATGAATTACTGACATTAGCAAAACCCTATTTTGATAAAAACCCAGTCACTCGCATTTTCTGGTGGCATCGGTTCGAACAAATTGCAACGTGGTTTTTAAATGAACTTTGTCATAATCCTGCAAAAACCTATTTGACGGAACAAAACGGCCAACTCACTCTTTCCCATTTGCATTTTACTTTCACGGTTAAAGCCATTGCAGACAGGCTAGACATCTTAACCGATGATCATTTAAGGATTATTGATTATAAAACAGGGAACCCGCCCAGCATAAAAGATATAAAAAATGGCTACTCCCCTCAGCTTTCTTTAGAGGCTTTAATGGCCGACCAAGGTGGCTTTGATATCAAAGCTCTTCCTGAAGAGATTGCCATTTGGCACTTAAAAGGAGGAGAACCTGCTGGAAAAATTTCAAGACTTGAAATCACTTCAGAGTTTTTAAAAGAAACAGAAACTGGGTTATTAAACTTACTGTCAACTTTCATGAATTCAGAAACCCCTTACCTTGCTTGCCCTGTTCCAGAAAAAGCGCCCACCTTTAATCCTTATGCCCATCTTGAAAGACTTTCAGAATGGCAGCAGTAAATAATCCTCAAGCATTAGCTGCTAATCCTAATGCAAGCTGCTGGGTCAGTGCATCGGCTGGAACAGGAAAAACAAAAGTTCTAATAGATAGACTCTTAAATCTACTGTTAACGGGCACAACACCTGAATCTATCTTGTGTATTACCTTTACAAAAGCAGCAGCCATCGAAATGCAAAACCGCCTAACGGCAAAACTTCAAGAATGGGCAATTTTTAATGAAGACAGTTTACAAAAAGACCTTCAGGAACTAACGAACCAATCCACTTCAAAGGAAACTCTCGCGCTAGCGCGTCAATTGCTTTTCCATGTAATTGATACTCCTGGCGGGATTCGCATTCAAACAATCCACAGCTTTTGTCAAAGTTTACTTCAGCGTTTCCCCCTTGAGGCCGCTATTGATCCTAGCTTTACTCTTTTAGAGGGAGATGAGGTCAATGATCTTTTAAAAAAAGCATATTATCAGGTTTTAAAAACCCAAGACCCTGAGCTTCAAGGCTTTCTGGAGCACATTGCCACTTCTATGTCGGATTATCATTTTGAAGGGCTTTTAAAAAGCATTCAAAGTCAACGCGGACAATTTGGAAAGCTGCTCGCGAACTATCAAAATTTAGAGGACTATAAAGCTGCCCTAGAAAGCTTTCTCAAAATAGAAGAAAACATTCCCTCTAGAGATATAAATGCATTGCAATATGCCGCTAAAATCCTTTTTGAACAAGGTAAACCTGAACTAGAAGAAGCCCTTGGCGGGGATGATTATTCTAATTTTTTCTTAACCCAGGATGGTCAAATCCGAAAAAAACTAGCAACGAAGGATATTCAAACCGACTTTCCAGGTATTTACAAAATCCTTGAAGAAGAAGCATCTCGGCTTTTTAAGGAAAGAGAGCAGCAAAAAAATCAAGCCATTATCGACTCAACTCTAGCATTCATGCATATCATTCAAGCTATTTTTCAAAATTATCAGACAGAAAAAATTCAGCAAGGGCTATTGGACTTTGAAGATTTAATTGCCAGCACGAATGCGTTACTGGGGCGTCCAGGAATCTCAGAGTGGGTTTTTTATAAACTTGATAATGCTCTCGATCACATTTTAATTGATGAAGCTCAAGACACAAGCCCCGATCAATGGGCAATTATCTCTAAGCTGATTGAATCCTTTTTAACGCCCGAAAAACCTTATCGGACCCTTTTTGTGGTGGGGGATATCAAACAATCAATTTACAGCTTTCAAGGCGCAGAGCCTCTTTTGTTTGCAACTTTACGTCATGGCTTTGAAGAGCAAACAAAGATTTTAAAGAGGGAGTGGAAAAATATTGAACTACACACCTCTTTCCGTACCACTCCTGCTATTTTAGAAATCGTCGATAAAACCTTTAACGCATGTAGCAGCGGCGTTAAATTTTTAGAAGAAGCAATTCTTCACAAGCCCTACCGTGAAGGTCATCCAGGAGTTATTGAATTATTACCCCTAGTTAAATCAGAAGAAAATGATTTAAAAGAAAATTCGTGGCCGCTTCCCCTTCTTCAGCAAGATTCCCTTTCGAAGCATGCTGAGCTTGCAAAGCAAATCACCCTCAAGATTCAAACCCTTTTAAAAAGCCCTGAAATCTTACCGAGTACCAATGCCAGAATAAAGCCTGGGGACATTCTGATATTAGTGCGCAAACGTTCCGAATTGGTTCCGGCCCTTATTCAAAACCTAAAGCACCACCATATTCCTGTGGCAGGCGCTGACCGCCTGCAGATTAACGAACACATTGCGGTTATGGATCTGCTGGCTCTTGGGAGATTTTTATGTCTTCCGCAGGATGACTATAGCCTTGCTTGCGTTTTGAAATCCCCGCTCATTAACAATGGGTATGGCTTAAACGAAGAAGAACTATTCACGCTTTGTCATATGCGAACGGGAAGTTTATGGCAATCTTTAGGTGAACATTCCTCAAAAACACAAATCTTTGAAAAAGCATATGAATTTTTAAAAAGCCTTTTGGGGCAAGTCGACCTTAAATCTCCCCACAGTCTTTTCCAT
>JAIEMR010000171.1 GCA_019751935.1 Alphaproteobacteria bacterium | reverse complement strand
TGATATTCAGCGACTTCCTCGCCCATTAAAAATACATTTGGGTCGAGGCGCATCTCTTCCGCCATAGCATCTCTTAAGGCTTCACGAACTGTGAGAGTCTGGGTCATATACTACTGGTCCTTATTACACGTTTTCGATAAGAATATCGGTATAGAGTTCCGATGGATCTGGTTCTGGAGAAGTTTGAGCAAATTCGACGGTTTCTGCCATAACATCTTTGATCTCTTTGTCGATCACCTTTAAAGCGTCTTCACTTGCAACTTTATGATCTAAAATGAATTGGCGCACCCGTTCAATAGGGTCAAAATTTTGACGCATGTTCTCAACTTCTTCCTTACTGCGGTATTTTCCAGGATCTGACATAGAATGCCCGCGATAACGATAGGTTTTTATATGCAAAATCACCGGGCCCTTGCCAGATCTTGCATGGATCGTTGCCCAGTCACCGGCTTCTTTAACCGCAAACAAATCCATGCCATCAACCACTTGCCCTGGAATACCATAAGGTTCACCTCGCTTATAGAAATCCGCATTCGCTGATGCACGAGTCGTTGAAGTTCCCATGCCATATTGGTTATCTTCAATAACAAAAATAACAGGTAATTTCCATAAAGCTGCCATGTTAAAGGCTTCATAGACTTGTCCTTGGTTTGCAGCGCCATCTCCGAAATAGGTCATGCAAACTCCATTGTCACCCTTGTATTGATGGGCCAATGCCATACCAGCACCAATAGGAACCTGAGCCGCCACTATACCATGCCCGCCAAAGAAATTCTTCTCACGGCTGAACATATGCATAGAGCCACCTTTGCCACGGGAATACCCACCTTCACGGCCCGTTAATTCTGCCATCACACCTCTGGGGTCCATATCGCAGGCTAACATATGACCATGGTCCCGGTAACTAGTGATAACGGTATCTTGCTTCTGCATAGCGGCCTGAAGCCCAACAACGACAGCCTCTTGACCAATGTAGAGATGGCAAAATCCGCCGATTAAACCCATTCCATATAACTGGCCTGCTTTTTCTTCGAAACGACGAATAAGCACCATTTGTTTATATGCATTTAACAATGTTTCGGGGGTAAAAGTCCCAAGTGACGCGGACGCTTTTGCCATTACAACCTTATGAAAATAAAAAATACCAATAGATTCTAATCTATTTCCTACCCTTATTTTGCCAAAAAAGCAAGACAGGAGGTTGGTTTTCAAAGACTATACCCAAAGTGTTTCAAAAGCCGGGCAGGCGTTTGAGGACCGAGGAGCGCAGTGTATATGAAATACTCGAGCTCCGAAGATCCCGAAAAACAACGAACCCGGGACTTGAAACAGGAAGGGTATATTTAATTATTTTTGTATTTTAATATTCTTTCTATGCCAAACAATCTGATAAATTTCTTTAGGGTTCGCATCAACATAAAAAGGGTATTTTGAGGGATCATTTGGATTTAAACAACTTAGGTTAAAAAGATGTCCTTTACTGCCCGGATGAATGATGCGAATTAATTTGGTCCCATTTTCAAGCTCAATAATGCAGGATTCTTTGTGAAGTGACGCTGAAAAAGACAAAGAAACTTTTACTCCCCCCACGTAGTCATCCCTTTTATAAAGCGGCGACATCATTTCATCAGTAACCTGTAACACTATTGAATCAGGAGTATATTTTTGAAAACAAGCAGCCTCCACTAAAACTGGATCTATCAACAAAGTCTCATCCAGTTCCATAGAGTCTATTTCTCTTTGGACCAATCCTTTTGCTGCGCTGGGCTCTATTCCCTGCCCTTTTAAAAGCCACTCTTGTGGGCAGATAATACCTTCGGCCTCAAACGCTTTAATAAGTTTATGTAATTGCTTGCTAGATATATCAGCTTGAGCGCTTTCTAAAATTCTTAATGTTGGCTCAGGAATATTATGCTTTTTACTGAAATCTCTTCGTGTTGCCCCCAAAGCTCTTCTAAGGGCCTGAACACGCTCACCTATTGTTTCATAGTGTTTTAAAAAAAGTCCTAGCAAAATCATCCATCCATTTTTTATCAAAAAATGATATTTACAAATAAAAATCATTCAGATATATTTATGGTGTTGTCGTATGGTTTGTCTTTAAAATGCAAAAAAGAAAAAAGCTCTTCTTTATGCATAAAATAGCCATGCATACAAAGGCATTAGAGTCATTTACCAGAGAACTCTAAGACCAGACAACACATCCAAAAGAATGGGGGTGATTTATATCATCCTCATTCCTAATTTATACCTTAGCAAATGCAAACAAATACCAGAAAGTATATTTTTATATGTAAGGGATATTTCAGGTTATGTAAAAAACTTTCTTCTTTTAACGAGAGCTTTTCGCCCCATCAAACAGCTTAAAGAAATTTTCGGTTGTTTGGTGAGCAACGTCCTCTAAAGAGATGCCTTTGATTTCAGATAACTTCATAGCCGTAATATATGTATAAGCAGGTTCATTTCGGCCTCCCCGGTGAGGAATAGGCGCTAAAAAGGGTGAATCGGTTTCAACAAGCACACGATCCATGGGAACAAAGCTTGCAACCTCGCGCAAATCATCTGCCTTTTTAAAAGTGATAATCCCTGAAAATGAGATATAAAACCCCAGATCCAAAGCTGCCTTTGCCAAATCTTTACTGCCACTAAAGCAATGGAACACTCCTTTTGCCTTTGGAAATTCTTTGATAGCAGCAAGCGTATCCTCATCCGCATCACGTGTGTGAATAACAAGTGGTAAATCAAGGTCAATAGATGCCCTTATATGCGTTTTAAAGGATTCTATCTGCTCATCACGTGGGCTGTTTTCATAATGATAATCGAGGCCTGTTTCGCCAACTCCCACAACCTTTGGATGCTGTGCTAGCTTAATTAGATCCTCATAAACCCCATCGTAGGTATGATCTATTGCATCATGTGGATGCGCGCCCACGGTGCAAAAAACATTTGGATAACGATCAGCAATGTTCTGAATATCTTTAGCTTCGCTGAGTTTTGTGTTGATGGTCAAAAATGTCTTAACGCCTTTTTCTTCGGCTCGTTTTATAACAGCATCCAGATCATCCTTGAATTCGGGAAAATTTAAATGACAATGACTATCAACCAACATAACGTTTTGGTCCTTCTAACATATCTTTGTTATTTAATAAGTAACACATTTATTCATATCTCAAAAAGAGAAGTCATTTCATCCCCCTTGCGAGAGAAAATAAGCGCAAGTAAAATGCTTACCATAGATCTGCATCAAAAAAAGTAAGTCATGAGTGTAACCCCGTTCCCAACTAAAGAAGAAATGTATCAAACCCTTCAAAAGCAATTTTACATTGAACTTCCTTTTCCAATGTCCCCATCTATTATTCAAGAGGCCGTTGATTCGTTTTTCACATTCCTAGAAGAACCGAACACCGTTAAAACCCATATGGACCATACAATTGCCCCTCTTCATAGGCGCGGAGACCTTGGTTATAGGCACCGCGATCCAAGCGGAGACATTTATAACGACAGCAAAGAGTTTTTTCATTTCCATCCAATATTGCTAGAAAAATACGCAGACTTTCTTGAAAAGCATCCGGTTGCGAATGATTTTGTAACCAAAGCAAAACCGATTTGGGATCTTGCTTACCAAACCGTCTTTACTGCCCTAGGTATCTTTGAGCCTGACTTTCCTGGCCTTAGGGCTAAGATTTTCGATACCAACGAAGAGCATATCCTTTTAAGGTTTTTAAAATACAATTGGCAAAGTTCAGGCAAATATTTGGCAAAACCACATTTTGATGCGGGTTCCTTTAGTCTGGCGATTGCTGAAAGCTGCCCTGGCCTTAGGATTGGAAGCTGCCCTGATGATTTAAAACCTGTCCATCATAAAGCCGAAAACGCTGTCTTTATGCTGTCTAGTAATTTTCAAAAAGTTATGGATACTGATAAACTCTCGCCAGGATGGCACGATGTGATTCAAACTGATGAAACCCTGATTGGCAAACCCTTTGCAAGATGGGCTGTAGTAGCGTTTATCGAAGCTGACGGTGTTGAGGCGTTGCCCCGTTCTGAAACCCACAAATGGTATGCGGCCTCTTAAAGTTTTTGGATTAATGTTTGTACAGATTCACCTGTTCTTGGGCATACCCAATCAGGGGCGATTTCCATCAATGGTTCAAGAACAAACAAGCGCTCATGTAGACGAGGATGGGGAATTTCAATACTCTCGGTTTTTAAAATAACATCGCCAAAGCTTATAATGTCGATATCAATTTCACGTGGCCCAAAGCGTACCGTCTGAGGTGCCCGTCCTACTTGTTTTTGAATGGCCTGACATTGCTTTAAAAATTCCAAGGGATCTAAATCAGTTTTACCTGAAATCACCTGATTTAAAAACGCTGGCTGGTCAGTTACGTACTGAGGTTCCGTTTCATAAATGGATGATGTTTTGATGTCGGCTAAAATAAGTTTTAGGGCATCAACAGCAGCCTTTAGGTATGCGTGTCTATCGCCAAGGTTACTGCCCAAACTTAGATAAACCATTATCATTTAAACACTCACTTTATTAAGGGGACGCTACGATTAAGCCTCACAGAGACTTTCTATGACTTAACCGTAGCCCCATTCGATTATTCATTAATCAATAACTGATTTTAATACAGTTAAAAAATACCCTTTAAAGTATTTGCTACTTTTTCAGCACCTTTGCCAATTTCACGTCCGACTTGTTCTGCCTGCCCTCTTACTCGGTCCCCTTCTCGTTCACCAACCCAAACATCATAGGCCTCTGCACTTTTATTTTTTCCGGTATAACTACTGTTTATAGGATAAGTATCTGGGATACCCATTTGATTTAAAAAGGCATCTAGATCTCCTAAATTATGGTCTTTAGCAATTTTCATGGCCGTAAAGTAATTTGTTTTGGGATCTGTCGGCCTAAGTTCTTCCCCTGCTTTGGAAAAGAGTTGTTTGAAAAACTCATCATCAACAATACCTTCAGCTGTCAAAGACCTTGAAGGTACTGCTGCAGCCTTACCTACTATCTCTTGCAAATCGTCAGTTGACGCATAACAGCTAGACAAACTTAGAAAAGTAACTAATGATGCAAGGATGATTTTTCTTTTAGACATGAGCCTTCTCCTAAAATTACGAGTTGACTACACGAAGTAATATACTCCAAAACTCTAAAAATCACTAGATAAGTTTCTAGGATTATTTACGTCTAATTCTGGAAAAATTAATTACTGGATTTTAAATTTTTTTTATCTTTACCGCACACGGTGACTTACTTTTTATGAACAGTTTTATTGCAAAACTCTTTCTTCATTATCTGAGTGGCGGCGGATCTAATGCTAGATCTTCGCAAATTAATTCAGCATTCTTATAGGCATCTAGCTCAAGAACTCTAGAATCTTTATTCGCTACAGCACGTAACTCGTCTAATGCGTTTCTCATATTTCTATCTAAACTGCTACCTGGAAATGTCAAAATGAAATCTGCTCTTCTTTCCTGAGCAACTCTTTTAACCATATCTTCTAACTGCAAAACGCCTCCACTTAAGTTGTTAGCAGGTTCTTTAATACTCAAGAGATCTTCAGGAAGTCTTGTAGTGCAATTACTTAGAATGCGTCTTGCCTTTGGAGTAGCATTTTCTAACCCTTTGAGTAAAGCATCCGGATCAGCTTTAATAAACGATGCCCTCAACCATTTTGCAACAGGAACAGCTCTTTTTAATCCCCCAAGCAAAGCCTCTGCCGCTTGTGCTTCGATTGAAAGGAATGCTACCAAGCATCCCATAGTTATTTTAGATGCAATTTGAGTTTTCATAGTATTTTTTCTCCTTAATAAACTCTTCATAATTATTTTCTAATTTGCTTATCAAGCAAGAATCTTACAATTTCATCCCTCTCATCTTTATCAAAAATATCCATTTTTTGCAAAATATTTTCAAGTTGAAAAAGGGTGTGAAAATAGTCTTTATCTAAGAAATGGCTCATTTCCTCTGCGCTAGAAGGTTTATACCATCTGTTATTTTTCTTTTTTAAGTATTTTTTTGGATTTCCATCTTCATCAAAGCACAAAGAACCTGCCTCATAAACTTTATACTTTTCCGCATAACCAAACATAATTTGCAATTCACCCCCAGTGCGGTGTTCTACAAGATCCGATAATGAATTACTTCCATCTTTAAACTCTAACTGTTCTTGCAAGCTTTGCAAAGAAAACATGCCTACACTTTCTGCAGCTACATTGCCTAAGTTATCCCGGTAGTATCTAATATTTGTTTGAGGAAAAGATTGGGGGGCAACAAGCCCTACTCTACAATTTACCTTAGACCCAGCTGGAATTGAAACAATTTTAAGATCTCTATAAGCACCCCAATCACGCAACAAAGCTATTGAATCAAAATAATCTGCAAAGTTTTGTAAATAAAATCCATGGTGTAAAGGCGTGCCAAAATTAACAAAATTACTTCCTTCTTGGCTAAGAGAGAATAAAACAATGGGAAAAGCAGTGATTCCTTTAAGGTGAATAATCTGACCTTTTACAAAGGGCTTATCTCGGTGAATACGCGATGAAAGGATAAAATCCACATGATCCATCTCATCATCTGTTAAGACCTTACCACTTAAATGGACACCAACTTGAGTTTGAGAAAGAAATTTTGAGGCACGATTTGTTAGCCTTTCTTCCAGTTGTAAATGACATTTTTCAAATTCTGTATCCGGATGAGAATTAAATTTATACTTTCCGTCAGCTGAAGTTGTATCTAATCGTTTTAACCAATGACTATAGAAAAAAGCTGGCTTCCAATCATTATCAAGAGGATTATGAGCCATCTCTCCCGCAGTAAGCGTTCTTTTTAAGCTAGTAACTAAATCTGGCCCCAGCGAAGTGATGGATGAACTAAATCGCCTTAAAAGCTGTCTAGACTTTAGGCCCAGCTCTATTATTTCTTTACCGCTTGCATGCACATTAAAAGAAAAACATATCAATAACAAAAATAAGCAAAAAAGCTTCATCACATTTCCTAATTAAAAAAACAATTTTAAAAATACAGAAGCTTATCCTTTTTCAAAAAGTTGAAAAAAATAAATAATGCTAATGCTTTCAAAAGAATAAACTTTGGAGTAAGTTAAGTTAAACAAAAGTAGTAGATGTTTTTTAGCAGATATTAAGGTTTTTAGGGTAGTGTTTTATTGTAACGTGATTAAATTTCTAAAACCAAAAAATGACCTTTTTGCCTTTGTGCAGGGATGGCCATCCGCCTCCCTTCCACCCTATATTATAGAGCCTAAATGTTGATAAAGAGTTAATGAGAATAAAAAAGTAACAGATAAAAACAAAATGCCCCGTAACACACCTTCTCTTCACCTTTCCTATAACCTCACTTTCGAGGATCTTTATACAAACCATGGCCTTGCCAAGGTTGATGCGGCTTTTCAGGATTTTCTGAAAGAAACATCACTTGAACTCAACAACGCGTTAACCGCTGCTCGCAATATTCCGCTGATGCCGATTGAGGAAAGCAATCTGATTATCGCGCTAGCGCCAATTGTAGAGGATTTTATAAGCCATCTCTTTAATATCAAAACTGAGGTTGCTGCCCTTCAAACAGCGCACAGTGGGCTTACCCCCTTAATGACCGTCAAGCGGCAATTCGTGCAGCGCTATGCGATCAAGAAATACCCCTCGGTCACTGATGAAGAAGCAGATGCGATTAAGCCCCACCTACCCCTATCCTCCGAATTAGAATTTGCCACGGCCATCACAGCTTGGCAGCAGGACGAAGAAGACAACAAGGAAATCCTTGAACAAGCCGCAATGTATGCCGCTTGGGCAACGCTAACGCCAAACGGGAGGCGCCTGCACAAAGATGGTGTCCTGTTTAAAACCCCAGAAAAGCTTAATTTTGATCACCTAATTCATGGTCTTATCCAAGATGAGGCCGGCAAATGGCGCCTTGCTCCCCATGATTTGCGGGAACGTGAAGGATTCTCTTTAACTGATGCTGGCGTCAGCCGTGAACAGGCGGTTGATCAAGCTAATTATTGCATTTGGTGCCATAAGCAAAGCAAGGACTCATGTTCTAAGGGATTAAAATCGAAAACTCCTGAAACAGAACGTTTTCAAAAAAATCACTTTGGTACAAATTTGACTGGCTGTCCGTTAGAGGAAAAAATCTCTGAAATGAACAAGCTGAAATCCGATGGTTACAGCCTTGGGGCGCTTGCCACAGCCATTATTGATAACCCAATGGTTGCCGGCACAGGCCATCGAATTTGTAATGATTGCATGAAATCGTGCATCTATCAAAAGCAGGAACCTGTGAACATACCAAACGTTGAAACGCAGACGTTAAACGATGTGTTAAACCTACCCTGGGGATTTGAGATTTACAGCCTTTTAACCCGATGGAATCCATTGAACTTCAAACGACCATTGCCCCTTCCCGCAAGTGGTAAAACTGCACTTGTAGCCGGTATGGGGCCTGCTGGGTTTACGCTTGCCCACCATCTGATGAATGATGGCCATATGGTGGTGGGGAT
>JAIEMR010000050.1 GCA_019751935.1 Alphaproteobacteria bacterium | reverse complement strand
TCATTCCTTATTTGATTTAGGCCTTGCGCCTGAAAGAATAGCCTTGATTGGAAAATGTTATTCAACAAGCAAAAAAACACAAAGATCTCTCGAAAATGAGGGGATTTATGTTTGCCCATCAAGTAACAATTTCGATAGCTATCATTCATTTGACGTTCAATTCCAACAAAATATCCTTAACTTTCTACAAAAGGCCATTCAGCAAATGAATCCTCATAAGGAAGCAAAAATTATTATTTTAGACGATGGAGGAGAATTAATAAGTGCGTCTTATAAATCTATACAAAAACGCTGGAACTTAATTGGTATTGAGCAAACTTCTTCAGGATATCACAAACTTAGAAATCTAAAGCTGAATCTCCATGTAACTAATGTTGCACGTTCCTATGCCAAACTTGAAGTTGAATCTCCTATGATTGCAGATGCACAAGCTACTCAAATCATCACCAAGATTTCTAACTTTCTAAGCTCTATTAAAAAATGTTTATTGGTAGGAAATGGCGCTGTGGGAAAAGCTCTTTTTGAAAAGTTAAAAAATCATTACGATATTATACGTTATGATAAGATTTTTGAGCGAAGCGATCTCTACAAAGATAAGCTCAATCTTGCTGATTACAACCTCATTATTGGTACAACTGGTGAAACAATCATCTCTCAAAAAGGTCATTCCAAAATTAAGAAAGGTACCATCTTAATCAGCTCTTCTTCTTCTGACAGAGAATTTGAAGCTGTTCATATAAGGAAAAGAATCAAGAGGACTAATAACTGTCATCAAGATATTTGTTCTGACGGGGTATTCTTACCTAATAGTGGCTTTCCTATTAACTTCCACGGCAGTCAAGAGGACAGTGTTCCTTTAGAAAAAATTCAGCTGACAATGGCTTTGTTGTTTGAGGGTATTTGCCAGGGTGTACAAACAGATCCAAACCAAAAGGGATTAGTAGAGCTGAATACAATTAGGCAAGAGAAAGTACTGGACTTATTTTACCGCTTAAATCAAAAACTTTATATCACCCCCCCAAAAAACCTACCTATTTATAGCGCTCTTTGCCCCCAAGCGGCTTAACCCCGAAGTAGGAAAGCCCAGAAAAAAACAACTGGATCACCACGCTTCGCTCGTGATGACGATAATTATTCTACCTGGATTCTGCGGCAGGGGGGAGCATCTGAAATGCATCCCCATGGACCTTTGGGTCAAGACATAAGGAAACTAAGGGAAACAGGCATATACTCAAAGAATTTTGAGATATCTGCAGGAAAATGAGGATCAAGGAGTGAAATGTATATAAAAATACATGAGCACCGCAGATTCTCAGATTTTGACGAACAGGTATCTCGAAAGACGAAGAGTATATTAATAAATTATTAGTAAACTTTTATGTATCATAAGAAATGCACAAGATACGTTTCGTTCCATTGGGGATTACATGAAGATCATCAGACTTATAGCCATAAGTTTATTGCTTTGCATTTCTCATGCAATCGCAGGGGCCGCTCCTGAAGGGATGATGGCCTTAGATCCTAAAACTCAAAAATCCCTTAAACTCTACATGTCTGTTAAGGACACATCTGGAGATGCGTATATCAAAGGAATGCTAGAGGTAGCAAAAGAAAGCCCAAATATATGCCTACGTTATCTAGCTGCCAAATCTCTTGAGGGAAAAACGGGCTCGGACAGCTTTGCGATAAAATCTAAAAACCTGGGCAAAGTTCAACTGCAACTAGTCTTCACTGACCTTGCAACCAATCCTGACAAATTCAACAAAGATTGCAGAGAATTAAGATCTGCTTTTGGAGAAAATGTTATAAAAGATATCAGGGATCCTTATAGTGATTTTATAAACGATGAAGTTAATCCCTTCTTTCAAAACAGCCATCGCATTTATATAAAAATCAAAGCAGCAGAGCACGGTCATGATCCCCTTCAGCTCATTGATCTGATTCAAGATCCTTATATAAATGATGACAACCGGGAGCAAATTCTTAATATCTTAAAGGCAAAATATAGTCATTTGCCTGACATTATAGAAAAAGGTTTGCTGGGGATTTTTCAAACTGCGGTTACTCTGTCATTAAAAGAGAGTTGTCTAAGTCAATTGCTGGCGCCCTCTATGAACATGCACTGGTATCAGTCTGGATTAGGAATTATTGAAAAAGAAACCAGAGCAAAAAATTCGCAATTCTGTCCAATACTTGAAAAAACAAAAATCCCTTCTGGATGGACGGATCTTGAAAACATGAAAATGCGCTTGATTCATGAATGTAAGGTATTTAATGAGACCCTTCCGCTTCATGAAAGAATTAACTCTGCTATGCACATTATTGCCTCGAAATAATCTATTCCACAAAACAACGAGCCCAATGATACATTATAAACAAACTTTTTAAGAAAATCTTAACAAGTGTTCTTTAACATAAATTTAATAAGTATAGATAAATAGGCTATATATCGTGAAAAAAAGTATCGTATCTAAAATTATCCTATGCGCAGCATTTTTAGCTTTTTTGACAGAATGCAAAACAAATGCAGCTGAAAATATTTCTATTAATTCCTCACTACCGCCTGCACTGATTAAACGATTAAGTACTATATCTTTTAAAAACACTCATGAAGGGCTTGAGGCTGCAAAAAAATTCGATAAGAAAGCAGGCGGCTTATATAGTCGTGGCAGTGGTAAATTATACTACTTGGTAGGAAATAGTTTATATAAGTATGATTCATCATCAATAACAGAACCGAGTCATATAGGTGAAGTTGAACCTCCCCACGAAGAGCATCGCTGGGATGAATCTCTTGGAATTAAAACCAGCTATAGCGATGTTCCTGTAATTTTCCTTGATTTAAATAAAAAGCAAGTTCGTTCAAGTGGTAAGACTGTACCTCTTGTCATGCCTCCAGCGGAATGATTTTTTCTTTTAAGATTTTCTTTCAACCGCCCAGGTGATAATTTCCCTAAAGAGATCAGCTTTTGGGCCAAAAGGCTTTAGGACAAGAAAAATATTTTCTTTCACATCATTGATCTTTTGAATGGTTTGCTCTTCACCCATTTTATCAACAAGAGTGATTTTATTGCCATCTTGCTGAGAGGGCTTGCCCAAGGTATTAACCTCTCCCTTTTTATCCAACAGATCATCCACCATTTGGTAGATAAGCCCTATTTTATAACCAACCTCTTTGATCTGCTTTTTAATAAATGGGTCAGATGTTCCCATAATGGCTCCAGCTTCACAACAAAACGCAATCAATTCTCCTGTTTTCAAACGTTGCAGAGTGGTGATTAAACTTAAATCACCCTGATGGTCTTGGCTCATATCAAGCATTTGGCCGCCCACCATGCCATTTGGTCCACTTGCTTTGGCAAGTTTTGTTACAAGCTCTAAGGCTATTGCTGGTGACAGCGAAGAAGATGCAATCACCTCAAACGCCAAAGTTAACAAACCATCACCGACTAAAATCGCAGTTGCCTCATCAAACTGACGCCAACAACTGGGTTTACCGCGCCTGGTGTCGGCATTATCCATAGCCGGCAAATCATCGTGCACCAGAGAATAAGCATGGATCAATTCGGCGGCAGTTGAGACCGGCAAAAGAGTTTCAAAGGAAATATCAAACAGATCCCCTGCCGCCATCATCAACAAGGGCCTAAAACGCTTGCCGCCATTAAGCGCCGCATACTGCATGGCGCGGCGCAGCTGAACAGAGGCAAACTGCTTTTCTATAACAACGTCTAAAGCGTTATCAACCTTATCCACAACACCTTTCGTCCTTTCCTCAAGAAGAGAAAATTTAAGTGACGTTAAAGGTTTCAAGCTTGGCGCCATTTTCAGTCATTCCGGTTATTTGTTCAACGCGCATTTTGGCCGCAAGCAGCTTTTGCTCGCAATGCTTTTTAAGAAGCGCACCACGTTCAAAGGCACTAATTGCTTCTTCAAGGGGTAATCGTCCCTCTTCCAGGCGCTTTACCAAGGTTTCGAGCTCTGCCATCGCTTGCTCAAAGCTTAAAGATTCTAGAGTATCACTCACTTTAATCTTCCCATTTATAACCCAATTATCGCCATATAAGCAGTGTTTGAATCAGAAATCAAGAAAGGGTTGTTTTGAGCTCATTGGTTAAGAATACAGGCTCTTAGAATTTCTAATAATCAAAAGACTTATAGCCGAACAAAGGCTTGTAAATCCGATCCAACAAATAGAGGCCAAAGGAGATGTTCCTAAATTAAAGGCAATATGAGTTGTCAAAGCGCTTAAGACTCCCGTTCCAAGGGAAAAACTAAAAGATATACCCCGATATCGCATGTGGATTGGAAAAAGTTTTTGAAAAAGAGCATGCTGAGGCCCCGCATGCATTCCAACTAAACATCCAAAAATAATGTGAAAAATCAAAAGCTGGGAGGGATTCAAAATATCAATTAAGCTGACAAAAGCAAAAAAGAAAAATGGCATAAGACAGCACGATGTGATCATTATTTTTTCAAAACGAAAATATCTGGATATGAACCCCGCCCCAACTGCTGAAAGAGAAAAAGCTAACAAAGAGATGCTATTGCAAATAAAACCAAACTCCGAAGACAAAGAAGAAAGCTTGAATTTTAAAAGGATGGGAATCGATATAAAAAGAAGATACGAAATAAGAGAAGACTGCCCGCCTATAAAAAAGATAAGCATCATGGATTTTCGGTTTGCTTTAAACACCCCCAAAACAGACGGTAAAGGTTCATCATTGGTTATTTTCTTTTGAAACAAAGGTGATTCAGAAAGATTAGAGCGAATATAAAGCCCCAAAATACCAATCAAAAGGCCCAACAGAAAAGGAATTCTCCACGCCCAATCAGGAAGATTAGGATTGGAAAAGATATACCCAACAATGGCCGCTAATAATAAACCAGCCGCCGCTGAAGAGGTTAGAATTCCGCTGATAAGACCGGGATGATACTCTTGATGTTCTAGGGATAAAATCGCAGCTCCGTTATATTCGCCGCCGGCTGATATACCCTGCAATAATCTTGCGCAAACAAGAACAACAGGCGCCAAGATGCCAATTTGGCTATAGGTTGGAACAATCGCAATCATAATGGATGCAAGGCTCATACATGACATTGAAAGGACTAAAGCTTTTTTACGTCCCTGAGTATCGCCTATATAACCAAATAAAAGCCCCCCTAAAGGCCTTGCAATAAGTCCCATAGAAAAAACGGTAAGGCTTGCAAAAAGAGAAGTAAGGGGATTGTTAGATGGAAAGAAAAGCGGAGCTAATAAGAAGGATAAGGCTCCAAATAATGTGTAATCATAAAATTCTAAAGTGTTCCCAAGAAATGACGACAGAACAACCCTTTTATTCATTATGTTCCTTACCTTAGAAAGATCTATCATTAATCCCTTATAGAAATGCTAACAATCATCGTCATCACGAGAAGCGTTAAGCGACGTGGTGATCCAGAGGCTGTTTTGTTAGAAAGACCTGTTTTTCTGGATGGCCACGCCCTTCGGGCTCGCCATGACGTAAACTTGTGCTCAATCTATATCGAGTACTCTATAAATATGATTTTGAGATAAAAATCAGGCAGGAATCAATAAAAATTTAGGTGATTTTAAAACACAAGGAACATCTCTTGGCTCTTGATTTTCCTTTTTATAACCCAATCATCTCCCCATAAGCAGCGATTGAGATACAAATCAAGAAAGGCCAAAACAAAAAAGAGTCCTGCTGTATTTTTTCAGCAGGACTCTTTCAACAGATTATAATTAACTCTTTAAGGCGGGCACACAAGAAGTTCCCATAATACCTTTCTTTTCATTGCAGTTAACATCTCTTAGCTCTTTATCATCATTTTCATTACAAGAGATTTCTTGCCCCTTGCATCCATATTTTTCTTTCATAGTACTACATCTTCCATTGCACACATATGTTGCAGAATTCATACTTTTGCATCTGTCCTTCTTTGCCGACTTACTAGGCCCCCATACACAATTTGACTCAGCCGCATCAAATTGAGTAGTCTTGCATCTTACTTTTGTGCCTGCGCAGGAAGCCTGATCTTTTGAATTACATACAGATGGGCAAGTGGGCAAATGCGACACATCTTGCATAACTGATGCATTAGAAACATTTGAATTTAATAAAACAAACAACCCAATTGCTAATATAAATTTACTTAAATTACTAAAATTCATTTTCATCCCCTTAAATATTACACCTTGAGAAAACAGGACGCATTCCTAGAGCATGTTTTCATCTATATTTAAGTGTAGGGAAAAATGGTTAATAAATTATTAATGTTCGTTCTTATTCTAAAGGATTTGACAATGTCTCAACAACCAAAGCATTCCCCCTAACGGCAGTTACTTTAACCTCGGTCCCAGCAGAGGCATCAGCTCCTAGAACTTTCCAGGTGCTATCACCTATGGTAATTCTCGACTGCCCATTTGTAATGGGTTGCTCCAAGGTTAAAACCAGGCCAACCATTTCTAATCCTCGTTGATTTAAATGGTTCGATTTCTGACAGCCGCTTGCCTGGTTATAAAATCGGCGCCCTCCCCACATCACCAAGGGTGAAAGGATTGCAAATAACACAAACTGAACTGGAATAGAAAGAGAAGACACAAACATAAGGATTGCAACTAATAAAGCTGCAACCCCAAGCCATAGGAAAAAAGCCGCAGGCGCAAAAAGTTCTAACCCAAATAATATCAAAGCAAAACCAAACCAATGCCAGCCTGTCATTGTCATCAAGATATCCATGATTATCTCCCCCCTTTTGTCCCTTTCGATTTAGGGCCTGAAGGATCTTCTATAAAGGCATCTTTAGCAAGTTCGGCAATGCCTGCAATGCTACCAATCAAACTGCTTGATTCAAGGGGCATTAATACAAATTTTTGATTTGGCGCTTGAGCCAACTCTTTTATCGCTTCAACGTATTTTTGCGCAATAAAGTAATTCAAAGCCTGCGCACTGCCATTTGCAACAGCCTCTGATACATTTTTAGTGGCAGTGGCTTCTGCTTGCGCTAGCCTTTCTCTGGCCTCAGCGTCTCTTATAGCAGATTCACGGCGACCTTCAGCCTCTAGGATCATTGATTGCTGAATACCCTCGGCCTTTAAAATTTGAGCTTGTCTCTCCCCTTCGGCTTCTAAGATCAAAGCGCGCTTTTCACGTTCAGCCTTCATTTGACGTGCCATAGAATCCACCAAATCACGAGGCGGCTTAATGTCCTTAATTTCGATACGAGTTACCTTGGTGCCCCAAGGACTGGTGGCATCATCAACCACAGCCAAAAGACGTGCATTAATCGTTTCTCGGTGGGATAGCAATTCATCAAGGTCCATAGAACCCATAACGGTACGAATATTCGTCATGGTTAAGTTCATAATTGCACTTTTCAAATTAGCCACTTCATACGCAGACTTTGCTGCATCCAAAATTTGATAAAAAATGACACCGTCAACGGTTACAGCAGCATTATCTTTGGTAATAACATCTTGGGACGGTACATCTAGAACGAGTTCCATCATAATAACCTTAGCGCCAATGCGGTCAATTAAGGGAATAATAATATGAAGACCCGGACGTAAGGTTTGAATATAACGCCCAAATCTTTCAACCGTATACTCATAGCCTTGAGGAATAACCCTTACAGATCTAAACACAAAGAAAATAGCAACAACGACTATAATACCCGCTATAACTTCAAACATAGGAAACTCCTTTAATCTGAGTCCGATTCATTATCGTCATGACGAGCAACGAAGTTGCGTGGTGTTCCAAGCGCCATCGTCATCACGAGGAGCGGAGCGACGTGGTGATCCAGGGGCTGTTTTTCTGGATGGCCACGCAACTTCTGTTGCTCGCCATGACTAATAATGTTTGTCACGTCGCCATACGGGGCTTCGTGAGGACGATGGTATACATTTACACTTTTTACGCCCAGCTCAGACTATATTTCTAAAAAAATAGGCCTCAGCCTAAACTGAAGCCTATATTAATTGAAAAGCTATATTTTAAGAAACGAAATCTTTAAACATGCCTTCATCAAGTTTATGTGTTTTTGACCCCACATCATCATAATGATCATTAATCCATTTATCAGCAGCTTTGCGTCCTTCATTATGAAGCATCATCAAAAAGTCCCAATCTGTATTCAAAGCACTGCTTAGATTAAGATTTTTAAAAGCATCTTCGTTTTTAATCATGTGCATATTGATGCGCTTTAAAGCACCTTCCTTAATATGACCAGCGTCAATAAGCTTTGTAATAAAGTAAATAGCGCGCATTTCATGGACAATACAACCATTCAAAGTAATTTCTGTTAGACGTTCAGAAATCCCAGCTTTTGTCTTTGGTATTTCATCGCAATATGTCTTTGTCAATTGAATCACAATAATATCAGAAGTGCTGCATTCGTTAATCAGCGGGTAAATAGCAGGATTTGCAATAAATCCACCGTCCCAATAATACTCACCATCAACTTGAACTGCCTGAAACATAGAAGGTAAACAAGCAGAAGCCAACAACACATCAGAACAAATGTCTTTATTTGTGAAGATTTTAATTCTTCCAGACTTTACATGTGTTGTTCCTAAAAATATTCTTCTATCTTTACTGTCCCGAATGGCCGAATAATCAAAAAAACCTTTCAAAAAATCACCAAAAGGATTTTTATTCGAAGGATTCATTTCATAAGGGGAAAACTTCTCTTTCAGCATTCCCATCATTAAAAATCCAAGAGAGTGATCTAAGTTATAATATTTATTCGCTTTGTCCATAGGGTTTAATGCAAAAGGAGAGATTGTCTTGGATAATTCGCTCATTGATCGCCAATAATCTTTCAA
>JAIEMR010000064.1 GCA_019751935.1 Alphaproteobacteria bacterium | reverse complement strand
GAAGAGCAACTTCCCCATCTGGAGTGAGTATCACGAATCGAAACCTTAGAAACCCTAACATTCAAGTGTTTGGCATAGGTCTCTGACGTTTGGGTTAAAAATTCTAAGATTTTAGATTGAATCCCTTTTTCAAGAAGGGGTAAAAACTGTTCCTTGGGGTCTAATACCGATACAAGATTTGAATCAAAAATAACTTTTCGTTTGATGTCTTTTTGAAAGTGAATTTTATAAGGCATTCCTATGACGCTGATTGTTCCCTCATGATGCGGGGTAATACTTTTGATTTGGGATTGTAATTTTTTCTCAAACCATGGTTCTGCGCGCTCTAAAAACCCTTGAACATCACTTTTCGTTGCATAAAGGGGAAGCGTTAAATTAAATTGCTTTTGCTTGGCATTGTACATAAGGCGCAAGTTTTTTGAACGTCTTAATGGTCTTAGAACAATTGTCTGTTCTTTAAAAACAAGCTGCGAGGGAAGAGGGGAGGATTTTTTAAAAAACACTGACCTTTCTTCCCCTCATTAAGCTTATTGAAGTTTTTCGGCAATAAGGTCGCGCATGTTTTGGGTGCCATAAAGGGCAATAAATGATCCCATACGTGGCCCTTCCTTTTGACCTAACAACACTTCGTAAAGCGTTCCAAACCATGCGCGCAATTCCGTAAAGTTATGACGCTTTCCAACCTCAAACACATCTGTTTGAATAACGTCTGCCGGCGCATTGACGTCTATATTTCCTAAAGTCTGGTAAAGGTCTTGAAGCGCAGCTTTCTCCTCGGCCGTTGGTTCTCTATAATGTTTAGACGGTTTTACAAAATCTCTATAGTAAACAAGCGCATGCTTAATCAGTTCATCTAAAAATGGCATTTTCTCTGGGCTTGATTCGGGCAGATATTTTTGAACAAACCCCCACAGAACAGCAGGATCTTCGGTATTACAAACTGAGGCTAGGTTTAAAAGAATGCTAAAACCAAGGCCGCTTTCGCTTTTTGGAACGTCGCCTTTGTGAATGTGGTAAACGGGGTTATCAGCTTGCAGTTCAAGGGACTGTTCTGGATATTTAGCAACCAAACTTAGGTATTCATCAACAGCCTTTGGAATGACATCAAAATATAGCCTTTTGGCTTTGCGAGGCGCCTGGAACATATAATAAGAAAGGCTTTCTGGAGGGGCGTATGTCAGCCATTCATCAATCGTTAGGCCATTACCCTTTGATTTTGAAATCTTTTGCCCTTCTTGATCTAAGAATAGCTCATAGGTGAGTGTCTCAGGGGGTTTTCCGCCAATTGCCCTGCAGATTTGGGTCGAAAGTTTTACTGAATCAATCAGATCTTTTCCTGACATTTCATAATCAACTTCAAATGCCTGCCAGCGCATCCCCCAGTCAACTTTCCACTGTAACTTACAATGACCGCCTGTAACCAAAGTTTCAACCAGTTTAGATGTTTCAGGGTCCTTATAAACGATTGTATCCGTTTTCGGGTGGACCTCAACCATGGGGACTTGCAGGACAATGCCTGTCCGTGGGCAGATCGGCAAAAATGGACTATAGGTTGCACGCCGTTCATCGCGCAGGCTTGGCAGCATAATACCCATTATTTTGTCATAGTGCTCTAGAACAAGTCTAAGTGCGTCATCAAATCGGCCACTTTTGTACCAATCGCTAGAGCTTTGAAATTCATATTCAAAACCAAAGGAATCTAAAAATCGCTTTAGCATGGCATTGTTATGATGGCCAAAACTTTCATATTTTTCATAAGGGTCTGGAATCATCGTCAATGGTTTGCCAATGTGTTGTCTGAGCATATCTTGGTTGGGCACGTTGTCTGGCACTTTGCGGAGGCCATCCATGTCATCTGAAAATGTAAAAAGGCGCGTTGGAATCTCGCTAAGCTGGCTAAAGGCATGACGTACCATCGATGTTCGGGCAACCTCACCAAAGGTTCCAATATGAGGAAGGCCAGAGGGGCCATAGCCAGTTTCAAGAAGGACGTACCCCTTTTCAGGAACTTTATTTTGAATGCGATCTAGAATACGTCTTGCTTCTTCAAAGGGCCATGATTTGGCATTCATATAAATATCGTTCATTTCTTGGGTTCTCTCTAACGCCACTTTTGACATTTTAATATTGCTCTCAACTCTAACAACCTATTAAGTATAGTTAATGTTTATGAGAATGTGGTTAATAAGTCAATGACAACGCCTATTTTGTCGCTTCGTGATGTAAGCCTTACTTTTGGAGGAAAACCTTTATTTGAAGGGATTTCCCTAAGCCTTTGCATGGGTGATAAAGTTTGTCTTGTGGGACGCAACGGCTCAGGCAAATCGACTTTGCTGAAATGCTTGAGTGGTTTATTTGAAGTTGATAAAGGCGAAAGATTCATTCAACCAGGAACTGTTATTAAATATTTAGCCCAGGATGTTGTACTTCCCCCTGATAAAACTGTTTTTGATTTTGTGATGGAGGATGGTGCGGAGCCCTTTATGGCTGAATCCATTTTAGGAAAACTTGGAGTACCTGGTGATCGTTTGATGGATTCATTGTCAGGTGGTGAAAGGCGGCGCGTGGCGCTCGCTCAAGTGTTAGCTGTAGACTCTGATGTTTTGATATTGGATGAGCCTACCAACCACTTGGACCTTCCCACAATTGAATGGCTAGAGGATTATCTGGGGCAATACAGAGGCGCTTTGATTGTCATTAGCCATGACCGTACCTTTTTGGAAAATGTGTCTACGTCAACTTGGTGGTTAGATCGCGGCAAAGCACATGAGCATGGTAAGGGCTTTAAGGATTATGATATTTGGTCAGAGCAAATTTTAGATGACGAAGAGCGCCAGTTAGAGCGTCTCAATTCTAGACTTCGCCTTGAAAATGAATGGCTTCACCGCGGTGTTACAGCAAGGCGAAAAAGAAACCAAGGACGTCTTAGAAGACTTCATGCCCTAAGAGGCGAGAAAAAAGAACATCTATCAAATCAAGCTGGCAAAGTAAAGTTAGAAACAGTTGAGGGCGGCTATGGCAGTAAAATGGTTTGTGAGGTCCATGGTATAACAAAATCCTTTGGTGACCGTGCAATTATAAAACCCTTTACAACGCGTATTATAAAGGGTGAGCGGATTGGAATCATTGGCCCTAATGGCGCCGGTAAGACAACACTTTTAAAATTGCTTGTTGGAAAGCTGCAGCCAGATAGTGGCACTGTTAAAATAGGGGCGAATATTCAGCTGATTTATTTTGATCAAATGCGGGAGACTTTGAGCCAAGAGGATACACTCTGGCAAACCCTTTGTCCACAAGGCGGAGATCAAGTGATGGTCCAAGGCAAACCGCGCCACGTGGTATCATACTTAAAAGATTTTTTATTCAATGAAAAACAGATAAGAGGGCAGGTGAGTATTTTATCGGGCGGAGAGAAAAACCGTCTGGTGCTTGCTAAGTCATTGGCGCAAACCGGTAACCTATTGGTTTTGGACGAGCCCACCAATGATTTGGATATGGATACCCTTGATTTACTTGTAGATCTTTTGAGTGATTATGAGGGAACTCTTTTACTTGTAAGCCATGATCGTGATTTTTTGGACAAACTGACTACCAGTATTATTGCCGTTGAAGGAAATGGAATCGTTAATGAATATGTTGGCGGTTATGCTGATTATCTAAGGCAAAGAGCAAAACCTGTTGAAGACGCTGCAAAAAAACAGGTTTCAACAGCACCAAAGCAAACGTCAACTCAGCCGAAAACACGTCTTTCTTACAACCAAAAGCGCGAGCTGGAGCAATTGCCTGGGGTTATGGACAAACTCAGCCAAGAGATTAACATTATGGAAACAAAATTAGCAGATCCAAGTTTTTATGAAAAACACCCACAGGATTTTTTAAAGTTTACGAATGATTTGGCTGCTAAACGCCAAAAATTAGATGAGGCTGAACTGAGGTGGTTAGAGTTAGAGGAGTTGCAAGATGAATCAAGAGCTTAAGCTAAGTTTTGAACTAGATGAATTAAAGCGTTTGCAAGCAATACCGGAGGAGGAAATAAGAGGTTATGCTTTTGAAAAAGAAGAGTATCACCCTATTGAAACGTTTGCATTTTCTCTGCGGGATGAAGGTAATGATATTAAAGGCCGGTGTAACGGCATACTATACTATAGCTGCCTTTACATAAATCAGTTGTGGGTAGATAAAGAATTTCGAAAAAAAGGTTTTGGAAGGCAATTAGTAAAAGCTGCAGAAATTTTTGGAAAAGAAAAAGGGTGCCTTTTTTCAACTGCTAATACAATGAACTCTGAAGCGTTGGGTTTTTATAAAAAGCTTGGCTATTTTGTCGAATTTAAAAGAGAGGGATATCCTAAAAATTGCATTTTTTATTTCTTACGTAAAGATTTTGTTGAAAATTAATTTCACTAAAGTCTCAGAATTTTGAAAAGAAAGCTGCTCCATTCAAAGCAAAAATGAGGTAAGAGATTACCAAAAGCCCCATAGTAAAACAAAGCCAAAGGTTACGAGCTATTTTGTCTTCTTTTGTTTCGCATTCCCAAAAAGATATTATATCAGGTAAAAATGAATCCGCATCCTTTGGGATGTTTTTTTCTTTTTTGTCATGACTGTTTTGAAATATTTTATTCATTATTTCTTCCGCGATTTAATCTTTAATGTGCGGAAGATAATCCAAATTATTTTAGAAAGATACCTGTCAAATTTGAGAGGTGTAGGATTTGTGTGCAGCGGGTTTTGTTTTTGGTTTCTCATCATCCGATGACACACTCTTCTTCATCGTCATCACGAAGCCCTAAAGAGGCTGTGGTGATCCAAAGGCTGTTTCCTGGATGGCCACAAAGCCTGCGACTTTTCGATGACAAAACTGCATAATCATTTTATTTCAATTCTAAAAAATAAACAAAGTAATAAAAATTTATATACTTAAATATGATTCAATCCTTTCAATCAAAGGGGTGTATTAGAAAAATAGGTAAATCTTAGAGTTTTGTTGATAACCTTAGTCTTTTTTGCTATATTTACAAATTATTAATAAGTACAAGTTTACAATTTAGATTAATTATTAGGATGGAGAGGCTTAAATTATAATTTCCAAAATTCTTTCATTTTCTGGTTTCCGTAGTTTTAAATTATTGCACGTAGTGGCTGTTATGGGCGCGACGCTTATAAGTGGCGATGGTTATGCGTCGGAGGATACTAATTACAGTTTCGTGCGCCAAGCATATAAAGATCGTTATCCTCGGTGGGATTTTTACACTATGAAGAGTACCAGGTTGAGAGATGGTATAGAATGGAAAGTGGTAAATGCATTAATAGGAAAAGTAGGCACGAATACTATTAAAACCATTTTAAAAGAGTATATTGATAAGCATTTTTCGTCAGCAACCCCAGACGTAATTCAATCGCTGATACTGATTCGTCTTGCCAATCCAGAATATGCATTAGCCCATCAGTTTGTAAAAGCAAAGGATTATGATGGATTAAAGCTTTTATTGAAGATTACAGGGCCTGAAGTGCTTCTCATACCCGATACCAGCGGTAGAAAACCACTATCAGAGGATGAATCTTTGGATAGTTTAGATGCTGTTTTTAAAGAAATTGGTTTAGCTGAGGGTAATAAGATCGCAAAAGAACTAAAGGACACTTTCTTAAAGGAAAAACTTACCCTCATAAAGGAAAAAGTTACGTCTTTGATTATGGGTATAAATGAGGCTAAGGCAACGATTACACTGTTGGAACCGAATTGGAGTACTCTAAATACAGCTGAAAGCCGTCAATTAAGTGGAGCACAAAAAACGTTACGTGAAAAAGAACAAGCTTTAAGTGTCATTATAGAGTCATCCCCCCAGGCATTAGAGGGGCAAAAATTAGAGGAATTTGACAAGTATTTTAGAAGGATAGCTGAAACACCGGAAGGGCGCAAACTTTTAAGGGATTATCGTCTTTCAGATAGAAGCTCTCTGATTTCTTATTATGTAAAAGAACACCAAAATGCGTCAGATTGGCAGGAAAAAGACTTCGTAGAAAATAATTTTCGGATAGCTCTGGCGGCCTATTTTGAAGACAACGTTCCTATTACTTCTGATGTGATAGATATTTCTGACGTGGCTAGTTTAAGGTTTTTTTTGCACAATGCCGGGGACAAAGGGGCGAAGCAGACTTTGAGTCAGTATCGTAATCGTAGAGGGTATAATTTTGCGCAATTAATTCTTACGTTAGAGGAAGAGTCTGGCAGAGAAGGCGGGGTAACACATCTTCGTGATTTAATGCAGCAGGATAAAGAAGCATTTTTAAATTTATTAAGGCAAGCTTCTTCTGGCACCGACACTGCCGAGGTAATGATGATGCAAGACGATTGGGGGAATAGGTTTTTAATAGAATTAGATCCTGCTATTTGGGTTAGACCAGGAAAGTTTAGGGTAACTCCGTTAATGAAAACGGCTTTCGAAATGAATGAGCGTGACTTTCAAGCGTTGTTTGCTCGTCTGCGGCAAAATAACGGCATTACTGATTTTAGCCAAGTTGATTTATTTGGAAATAGCGTTGATTCTATAAGAGGTTTTAAACTTAAACACCAATGGTTTGAGTCTGATGAATTTTTAGTGGAAAGTCTAAAAAACCGACCTTTACAAGAATCTTTATGGACTGAGTTTGCAGAGTTTCCCTATTTTGAAACTACAAAAGCTTCTATTAAGGTTGTTTTGGATGCGGTTCGCAAACAACTTCAGTCACCACTCCATCATGCGTTTTTTCAGGTAGAAGTTGATCACGACCAAGTAAGAGTAAATAGTTTATGGAGAAGCTTGTTTAAAGCCGTAGATGAGCGGGAAGATCGTATTCTTGCTCCTGCTGAAAGGCGTAAACGGATAAGTGAAATTCAGGAAAGGGTAATATCACTCTCAAAAGATGATTGGCAGCGTCTGCAGTTTGATCGAGAGGTGAAACGTCTGGAGGGAGCTTTATCAATAAGAAAACTATCCGTTGCTGAACGTGCCTTAGGATTTTTATCGGTTGAACAAAGCCCAGATGCTGTTGAGAATATGTTAGCGAACGGTGGTACTTTTGGCATCAATTTCTCACGTAAACTGAGTCCCTTGGCAGGATCTATAGTAATGAAAAGATGCCAAGAATTGGGGCAACGTTTTGGAGATAAGATGCAGTCTGATATTGAGAAAAGCAATTCACCAGCGTATATAGTAAAGATTTTAAATGATGATTTTGGCTTGGGTTTAACAGAAGATACATTTCAACGTAGGGTTTCTGAAGTAGAGGAAAAATTAAGAGTAAAGTTTAGTAAACCAACTGCAGATATACAAGATTTGTTCCCTGCCTATCTGGAAGAAAAAGGTGACATAAAACGAAAAAATCAGCAAATAGCTCAGCAAATAACTCAAAAGTTGAAAAATTCTCTTTTCCGGGATTTTGGCTCTATTCTTGATCCCGAAAAAACGAGGAAGCTTTTAAACCACAGGTTAAATTGTGCAGTTGTTACCTTGTTTGCTTTTATGGCGCCTCATCCAGCATCGATGAGAGGTTCAGATATAGACCAAATATTTACCGAGATAGATACTGAATTAAAAGGTTATCTTCCAGCTGGACGTGTAGTTAATTCCAAAGCCCGTTTTGAAAGATTAAACAATCTATATGGTGATGGTTTTCAAGAAATAGATGCATTCTAGATACATTTGAGATAAGAAAACAGTTCTTGTGATCAGCTCGCAAGAACTCTTTTTATCTATTGCTGATAAACATTGATGCGAAAAACATCATTCAACTTGCTATACATTTTAAAATTCGTTACTCCTATAAAAAATAAGCAGCAAAATATCAATTTATGAGAAGTATAATTATTATGGCAGCGATTGCGATAGGCATAGCATCAAGTCAAATGTTTTTTGGCCCAGCTAAAACTCCTGAAATGTTTAGTCACGCCTTTGTTGATGATTCAAAAGCTGCGGTTGAAAAAAGGGTTGCTTCTATTAAAGAACGTCTTAAAGCAACTGATCCAAAATTATTATCTCTGCCCTTGGACGAGACTTTAAAAATTCTTGATGATATGGCTAAATGCAACGGTTTGGGTAAGTGGCTATTAATGCATCAAGGGCTAAATGGTTTTTGGACAGCTGAGGCCATCCTTCGTTCTGGAGGAGGAAAAACAGGTGACGTAGGCAGATGGATTGCAAGTGATGCGCCGATATTTCGTGCAACCTGTGAACGTTTCAGTATTTTTCAAAACTTATTGCAAGACTATTTAAAGACAGGCGCAAAAACTTTTGTCTCTGTCCCATGTGGAACAATGGAAGATTTATTAATACTGGATGCCACAGGAAAAAATGATGTGCGCTTTATTGGCGTTGATCTCGATGCTGATGCTGCTTTGTTAATAAAGGAAGCCTCCGATTTGCACAAAAAGACTTCGCACTGCAGTAAAGAGTTTCATCAAGGCGATGCTTTTTCTCTTTCAGTGTATGTAGGGAATGCCGACGTTATTGTCAGTAATGGTCTGAATTTTTATATTAAAGACGATACTGAAGTTATTAGACTCTACGAATCTTTTGCAGCCGCTCTCAAGCCGGAAGGAATACTAATCATTAGTCATTTGTCTCCTCCCGCTTCAGCAGAGCCGTATGATACGGCAGCTTTAAAAAAGCAACTTGCTATCGTCAAAGATATTTGTGAGATGCGTTGGCAGGTTTTCAGATCAGAAGAGTTGGTCAAACAACAATTAGGAATGGCTGGATTTGAAATACAAAAGGTCATTTATGATAAACAAAAAATGTTTCCAACGTATGTTTGTAAGAAAATTAGGTAGCGATACTCATCGCAAATGAAATTACCTCTTTTCTGGATCGCCACGCTTCGTTCGCGATAATGCAGTTTTTCTTGTCATTACGAGGAGCGTAGCGACGTGGTAATCCAGATATCTTGAAATTCTTTGAGTGTA
>JAIEMR010000151.1 GCA_019751935.1 Alphaproteobacteria bacterium | reverse complement strand
ATAAATTAAATAAAGGACAAAAGGCACAATCAAAATGCTTAAAATTCCAGGAACTAGGGCTGCGAAAAACCAATTCGCCCAGGTAACTTGGATCCCCTGCATAGCTGCGAAATCCTGCACCATCGGATTCGCTGCCATAGCTGTTAAGAACATGGCGCTTGTAATCAAATTTCCTTGGAAGCAAACTTGGGTTAAATAACTGCCGACTTTGCGTTCGGTTCCATTTTCAGGACTGCTGCCCAGAGATTCTGAAATTGATTTTAAAATCGGGAACATAACTCCGCCAGCACGAGCAACGTTGCTGGGAATAACAGGCGCAATCACTGTTTCTGTAAAAATCAAACCATAACCAAGGCCTAAAGTTTTATGTCCCAAATGTTTAACAAAATGATAGGCAATTCTGGTTCCAAGTTGGGTTTTGATAAAGCCGCGCGCAATAAAGAAAACAAGAACGATCAACCAAATCACTGGTGAGGCAAAACCTGTCAGCCCTTCGGTTCCAAGGTTAAGGGCACCTGTAAGCGTTGCCATTAACAATCCTAAAAGCGCAATCGGCCCCATAGGCAGAGGTTTAAATATAATACCCAAGATTGTTGGAACGAAAATTGCGAATAATTTCCAACCCTTAGGATCAAGGCCAGCTGGAACAGGGGAAATAAATAAGATAATCCCTACAATAATAGGGATCAGATATCTAATAATTTGATTCAAAGAACACTCACTCTATATAAGCTTTTTGTTTTTTCACAATGCATGTTCTTATACAACAGATCAACAAAGAATTAAATAGGGGGCTTTTCAACACCATCTATTCCCTTGACATCATTAATGCTTTGAATGCTACTGCTTATACAAATGCAGGAGTTATAAAATGCCCCAAGATGTCAGCCTGTTTGAAAATTTGGCTTTAAAATCACGCCCCCTGGCAGACAAACTGCGCCCTAAAGTCATTAGTGAAATTGTTGGGCAAGAGCATCTGCTTGGCGAAGGAAAACCTCTGGCTCTTTTACTGCAATCTAAAAACCTTCCCTCTTTAATTTTGTGGGGGCCGCCTGGATGCGGAAAAACAACCTTAGCGCGTTTATTAGCGCGCGAAATTGGCGCAGAGTTTGAGTCCGTTTCAGCCATTGTCGGCGGCGTTGCGGATTTAAAAAAAGTCTTTGAAACCGCCAAAGAAAATCGGATGCATGGCAAACGCACCCTTTTGTTCGTGGATGAAATTCACCGCTTTAACCGCGCCCAGCAAGATGTATTCTTATCATCCTTAGAAGAAGGCATTATTACCCTTGTTGGCGCTACCACCCAGAACCCATCTTTTGAACTGAATGCCGCACTTCTTTCAAGGTGCCGCGTTTTGGTTTTACAGAGGCTAGAGGAAAATGATCTCGAAGCGCTTTTGCAAAAGGCCGAGGATTATAATGCAATGGCCCTTCCCTTAACGCTTGAAGCCAGAACACTCTTGATTCAGATGGCAGATGGCGATGGAAGAACGTTACTAAATTTTGCTGAATCTCTGTTTATGCTGCCAAAAGAGAAAACCTTAGATCCGCATGAATTACTAGAGGTTCTTCAAAAACGCGCCCCTATTTATGACAAAGCCCAAGAGGGTCATTACAACCTTATCAGCGCGCTGCATAAATCCATTCGTGGATCCGATCCTGACGCGGCCCTTTATTGGTTTTGCCGAATGATAGAGGCCGGCGAAGATCCGCTTTTCATTGCGAGACGTTTGGTACGAGCGGCATCCGAAGACATTGGTCTTGCCGATCCGGGTGCGTTAACTCAAGCCATTGCCGCCAAAGAAGCTTATGAATTTTTAGGCTCTCCTGAGGGAGAGCTTGCCATCGTACAGTGCCTTATTTATTTAGCAACCGCCCCTAAATCGAATGCAGCCTATATGGCTTATAAAGGCGCTGTGAAAACCGCAAAAAACCATGGATCACTTTCACCCCCCAAACACATATTAAACGCGCCAACGCCTTTGATGAAGGATTTGGGCTACGGCAAAGATTATATTTACGACCATAATGCTGAGGAAGAGTTTTCAGGTCAAAGTTACTTTCCCGAAGAATTGCCCAGGCGCATTTTCTATAACCCAAAAGGAAAGGGTTTTGAAGACACGCTCTTGAAACGTCTAAAACATTGGCAGTCGTTGAGGGGTAAACCGAAAACGGATGAGGATGAATAATATTCTCAAAATACTTAAAACACATGGATTGCCACATCACTGCGCGATTCGCAATGACGATAATAATACTTTAAATTTGTCATCGCGAGCGAAGCGTGGCGATCCAGAAAAATAAGTCCATCAACTTGACGAGGCATATAAAACTATTATCATTTTTTAGTGCAATATAATATCAGCCAATATCTTAAAAATTCATCTTAATCCAATAATATGGTGAGATGATTCACTTTCCTCGATAAGCAGCTTGAGATTCTAATATTTCAACTTTTCCTTCATCATATCCGGCCTCTATAAGAATCTTTTGAATTCCCTTTTTTGCACATTCAAAATCCAAACATGGTCCAACCCATATTTGACATATGTCTTCATGAGAAAATACAGAAGATAATGCCCTAGGTATAGAAGAAGCATTATCTATCGGATCCATTTTCACACAAGTCCTTTGATGAGAGGAAATTTCTTGCCTTTTGGAGCTATTAAATTTATTAGGAACTTCATGAGGATGATACTTCCCATCAAATTTAAGTTCAACTTGATATAAACGGAGTTCGTGTTCTTGTTCATATCCTTGATCTTTAAAACCAGGAAATAAAGAGAACAAACTTGAAGCTAGGTCGTAGAGCACCTCCTTTGCATACTCATGACATAATAAGAAATTACCTTCACATGATTTTACAACCTCTTCGAGTCCTTTCTCTGCAAGAGAAAGAAATTGCTGAATAGTTTCTGAAAAATTTTTCTCATCATAATTAACTTTAATGCTAACCATCTTTGCAGCTTGATCAGCTTCAGGTTCACCTGGTTTAAAATAATTTGGATGAAATCCAATAGAACATCCCATGCCGTTATCCCCATACCAACGCCATGCAGGCAAAAAGTCAAACTTAGAGCAAAATGAAAAAGTATAAACAGACGAAAGTTCAAAAATTTTAGAGTAATTTTTTGAAAAATAGTCCCAAAAAACCTTTCTAAATTTAGATTTTTCCACAAACTCCAAGATTACTTTGTGAATAACTTGGTTTGCTAAGATTAATTCGGAAGGATCATTCAAATAACGATAGTCAGTAAACCAAAATTGTCGCTTTTTTAAAATACTTTCCAAGACAGATATGCTTGTATAATGATAGACAGGATTACTAGGAATTGAGCCTATCCTTTTATCATACTCATCCTGTATTTTTCTTGAGCTATCCTTGTATTCTTGCACTAATTTTGCCACTAAATCATTCATGCTGATCTTCTTTTCTATAATAGACCTGTTATAAAATCTATCTTTACAGCGCCCTCTCTAAATCTAAAAGTAGTTTTCTTACAAACTTTCCTGCAGAAACTTTCTCAAAAACCCGATATAGTAGGCACAAATAAAACCTTTAATTTTGTGTATAGTAATGCCTCTTTTAGCTAGCCGTCTTCAGCGAATCCAACCATCCCCAACTCTTGCTTTAAATGCCCGCGCAGCAGCCCTAAAGGCTGAAGGGATTGACGTTATTAACCTTGCAGCCGGTGAGCCTGACTTTGAAACCCCAACGTGGGTTCAGCAAGCTGCCGTTCAATCCATGGAACAGGGCATGACAAAATATACAGCCGTTGATGGAATTCCCACCTTAAAAAAGGCCATTCAACAAAAATTCCTGCGCGACAATCAATTAGAATATGACCTTAATCAGATTGTGGTTTCCACTGGCGGAAAGCAGGTTTTATTCAACGCTTTGATGGCAACAATAGATGATGGCGATGAAGTTATCATTCCAGCGCCTTATTGGGTATCTTATCCAGACATGGTCAACCTTTTTGGTGGAGTCAGTGTCCCTGTGGCCTGCTTAGAGAAGAATGGTTTTAAGCTAACGCCTGATCAGTTGCGTGCTGCTATCACGCCGCGCACAAAATGGCTGATTTTAAATTCGCCATCTAATCCCACGGGATCAATGTATACAAAGGCAGAGCTAAAAGCATTGGCAGAGGTGCTGGTCGAAAATCACCATGTTTATATCCTAAGCGATGATATTTACGAGCATCTTGTCTATGACAACAATACTTTCGCATCTATCGTTCAGCTGGAACCACGCCTAAAGATGCGCACCCTGATTGTTAACGGAGTCTCTAAATCCTACTCCATGACAGGATGGAGAATTGGCTATGGCGCTGGACCCAAAGAACTTATTAAAGCTATGACGATGGTCCAATCCCAAAGCACATCAAATGCTTGCTCGATTGCTCAAGGTGCAGCTGTGATGGCCCTGAATGGTCCCCAAGGTTTTTTGGCTGAATGGAGGGAGAGTTTTACTGATCGCCGCAATAAAACAGCCGAAGCCTTAAATAAAATCGAAGGCCTAAGCTGCCGCACGCCTGAAGGAGCCTTTTACTTGTATGTAAACTGCGCAGGCGTTTTGGGTAAAACCACACCAGGTGGACAAGTTCTTGAAACAGACAATCAGTTTTGCGAATACTTATTAGAATCAGCGCGTGTTACAGCTGTTAGCGGTGATGCATTTGGACTGTCACCTTATTTCCGTATTTCTTATGCAACCTCTATGGAAAATTTGATGGAAGCCTCTAAAAGAATTAAAGAGGCCGTTTCCCATCTAAAGCCACAGGCCAATGCAGCCTAAGCTGCCTATTGTTTATGTAGCAGCAGGGGTATTGGAGAGAGAAGATGGTTCTGTCTTTTTGGTCCAACGCCCCCTTCATAAAGAAATGGGCGGCCTTTGGGAAATCCCAGGGGGCAAGATTGAACCTGATGAGACACCAGAGGAAACGCTTATTCGCGAGCTCAAAGAAGAATTAGGTATTCAGGTGTCAGCCCCTGACCTCAGTCCACTGACTTTTGTTTCCCATAATTATGAGAAATTTCATTTAGTTATGCTGGTTTTTTTGTGCAAGAAATGGGCCGGCACGATTGCATTGCAAGAAAATCAAGAAAGCTTTGAATGGGTTAGGCCTTCAGACCTTAACAATTACCTTATGCCGGATGCCGATAAGCCGTTGATTGAAGTGCTGCAGAAAAGAAAATAGTATCTGTTATTATTAAAATTAAAATCAAATTTAATATTGAAAATAATTGAAAAAATAATACGAAGTTAAAAATTAATTGCATCTTAATCTATTCCTGAGATATTAAAGTAACAATCAATTGTTACTTTAATTTGTTATACACGGATAAAATATGTCTAAAAAATCTTTCTCATATACTCTTTGCTTTTTGATGAGCGCTCTTCTTGTGACAAATCAAAGCACTTTATATGCTGCTGCCATTGCAGAACCAGAGGTGTCTTCTGCCTCTAAAACAACTCAGAAAACAGTGATCGTGGATCCAACAGTAGCCGAAATTGAGGCGCTGCCATTAGGGGAGTAATTTTTTAACAAAGCAAATGTAATTATAAGAAAAGTTAAACGACAGTATGGGGATTTAATTTCTAGTCAAATAAACGATGCGTTTTTAGCCAAGTTTGAAGCAAGAATGGAGCTTGAAGATCCATCAAGTACGTCTTTTCATAATAACGTTGAAGATACCTTGAAGCTATCCGAAGATTTATACGGAAAAACCGCTATTGAGACAGATCGAATCAGGCGACCTATTGCCTCCAAGCTAGAGGCAGAAATAAGGAAACTAGACCCGGCAGATGTGCATTTTATTTACAAGGCTTACCCGTTTTTAGATATGGCTAAAGATTTCTATAAACCAAGAGAAGATGGAAAAGTTGTTCCTGAGGTGCGTCGTATCAAGAGTCTTATCGGCGTTATGATAAAAAATAAAATTGACTCACATACCTCTCCAGATGAATCTTCTATTGCAGCACTGCGTTCTCATTTAGGCGCTGCCAAAGTAGTGTTTGGCGAGAGTGATGAAGAAACAATACGGCTTGAGGATTTATTGAAAATTAAAGAACCACAGATGAAACGAGGTCAGCTTTAAAATTTGAAACTTTTATTACCGTCACATTACCAAACTCTTATGGAAAAAATCTGGTGATGTGATGCATTAAACACAAGTTACACACTACATTACTGAATCAACACAAATCCCTCAAGAACCCCTTGTGAAACCCTACTGTTTCATGCTACTGGATAATCGATAATCAATAGTAAAGAGTTTGAAAAGTATGTTAGCCGATCTTCACCTCTTTGATTTTTATCTTCCCTACATCCTACTCGGCTTATCCTTATTGCTATGCTGGATTTCAAAAAAAACTGCCATTGTTTTTTTTGTTGCTGCTCTTGGGGCTGGTTATTGGTTTGGAAATCTCAAACATGAATGTTTTTTGGTTTTACCAATTCTGACAGCTTTCGTTCTCGCTCTTAGATACACATCTCATAAATCTTTACGATTCTTAGCTCATTTGGGGTTTTTCGCCCTGGCTTTCGGCTTGTTCTTTCATAAAATTCCTGGGTTTGATAATTTTAAGGTCTTTGATGGCACTCAGGTATGTAGTGCATGCGCTCCCTTTACGATGTATTTGAATTTAGAAGGGGGAATCATTGGTTTTCTTTTATTAACCACCCTCATCCCATTAGCGCGGTCTGGCAAAGATTGGGCGCCAATCTTTCAAACAGCTTCTTTTTGGCTGGTTTTATGCGTGTTTGCCCTTATGGCAGCAGCGACTTATATTGGATATGTAAAGTTTGATATGAAATTTCCACCTCAAACTTACGTGTTCGCCCTTAATAATTTAATTTTAGTCTGCATTGCCGAAGAAGCCTTCTTTAGAGGATACATTCAAAAA
Organism: Alphaproteobacteria bacterium; assembly: GCA_019751935.1. Classification (GTDB taxonomy): domain Bacteria; phylum Pseudomonadota; class Alphaproteobacteria; order Paracaedibacterales; family CAIULA01; genus CAIULA01. Next base: position 2,040 of record JAIEMR010000151.1, on the reverse strand, counting down.
TACCTCACCAGCTTTTGCACAAGATATCAATTTCCAAAGTTCTTAGCGCTGGTTATTGCATCCCTTCTCTTTGGTTTTCGTCATTTAGCAGGAGGACCTGCTTTTATAGGGCTTTCAGCAATTGCAGGTCTTTTCTACGGAGCTGCTTATATGAAAACGGGAAGAATTGAGGCCTCGATCATAACTCATTTCGGCTTGAATATAATTCATTTCTTATTCTTTAGTTATCCATTTTTAGTACACTGATAGAGACATCTTTGAAGTTAAGCATTCATCATTATTCCGAAGTTGATAGCACCCAAACTGTAGCCAAGCATTACCTTTTAGAAGGTGATGCTGACGAGGGGACAGTGATCCTTGCCGACCAGCAGTTATCTGGGTCTGGAAGACTGGGAAAATCTTGGAACTCACCAGTTGGTGGGCTTTATTGCTCCTTGATTTTAAAGCCCCATAGCAAGCCCATAGCAAGCTATAGTCAGCTAGCCTTTGTGATTGCAGTTGGCATACAAAAAGCGCTTCATTCCCTTTTGCCTACCCTGCCCTTAACTTTGAAATGGCCTAATGATGTCTTGATTAATGCCAAGAAAGTAAGCGGCATACTAATCGAAATAGAAGGGCAAGACGTAGTCGTTGGAATGGGAATCAATATTGATTCCCATCCTGAAACGGGTACGCATCTAAACGAGTATTTTTATAACCCCTTAACGGTAGAAAATGTTTTAAAACCCGTTTTAAAGAATGTATGGGACACTTATCAAAACTGGATTCAAAGCGGTTTCGAATCCATTCAAACAGAATGGTTAAAATATGCTTATCAGCTGGGTGAAATTCTTGAAAGAGATGGAATCAAAGGACGCTTCATAGGCATTTCTGCAGAGGGGGCCATGCTTTTAGAAAATGAAAGCGGCGACGTACAAAGTGTTACTAAGGTAGGGTGAAAAGAGATATCCAATCAACGTAAAAGCGAGTATTCTACCAAAGACAATAACGTGTCGCGACTTGAGGAGAATGAAAAATGCCAGTCTTTCAAATCACAGAGCAATCGCATGATGTCATCGTTGATTTAAAATATGGCACCCTTGATAATTTCACCCACCAGCAAATTTACGATCAATCTTTATGTTTTCTACACAATGACGCAAAGGTTTGCTTTGAGAAAGCCATTGCTTTAGCAGCGCAACAAGGATTGCGTTTTAAAGTATTTGATGCTTATAGGCCGCAGGCAGCTCAGGAAAAATTGTGGGAAATTTGTCCAAATCCAATGTATGTAGCACCTCCTACCTCTGGATCAAATCACACACGTGGCGTTGCAATTGATCTAACATTAATTAATAGTGGTGGCGCTGAGCTAGATATGGGAACTCCCTTTGATGATTTCACAGAAGATTCTCATCATGGAGCAACTCTTACCAAACAAGCCAATGCAAACCGTTATCTTTTGTTAGGCATTATGATGTCAGCTGGATGGGATTTTTATCAAAATGAATGGTGGCATTATCAACTTTTCAATGCAAAATCGTATCCACTCTTGGCAAATTCATATGGGATTATGACTAAATAGTCACACCTGCTTTATAATTTACGTTGATTACCCTTAAAATTTTAACGGTATGTTAAACGTTTTCTGTATAGTCTAAGTAGATCATCTCGTCGATTTTTAAGAGACGGTTAATTTATTAAATAGGAAGGGAGATACCTTTATGAAGAAGACACTATTAACAAGTGCTTTGGCCTTGTTTGTTACAACCGCGATTGCAACTGCGGAAGACGCAAAACCAGCAGCTCCTGCTGCACCAGCAACTGCAGAAGCTGCTAAACACGTTGATGCAGCTAAACCTGCTGATGCTGCTAAGCCTGCTGATGCTAAAGCTGCTGACGCTTCTAAAGACGCTAAGCATGTGGATCCAAAAGCTGCTGATGCTTCTAAAGACGCAAAAGCTGTTGCTCCTGCTGCTGCGAAAAAAGGCGGAAAACATCACCGGCACCGTCACCATGGCGTTGACATGAAAGCTGCTTGTGAAGCAACAAAGAAATTGAATG
>JAIEMR010000174.1 GCA_019751935.1 Alphaproteobacteria bacterium | reverse complement strand
CCTGTGTAGGTTTTGAGAACACTACCCACAGCTCCTTGAAAAAGAGTGTTCAGGGTAAAGTGCTGGTCTTGAGCCAGTCTCTTCAGCTGCTGGGTCTCTTCAAGGGAAAAATTAATGGAATGGGTGTCATAATCTTTGTCTTTATTTTCTTCGATCAGGTCTTTAAAGCTAAGGCGTGTGGGGCTTTCCACAGCCGAGAGATAGTCCTTCCAAAAAGCTTCCGCTTGACTTAAATCTTGCTCTTGTAACCACTCTATATAATCTCGATAAGGGCGAGGCGATGTTAACTGTATATCTCGGTGGTGCCTGATCGATGCATAAACTTTCAAAACATCATCCCAAATAATGGGTAAACACCACCCATCCAGGAGAATATGGTGCTGACTCCACATCAGGTAATAATGATCAAAAGCCTCATGAATGAGAGTCAGCCGAAACAGAGGGGTAGCTCTGAGATCAAAGCCCTTCTTTCTGTCTTCTTGAATCAAGGTTTCGAATCTTTCCTCGCGTTCTTGACTGGTTAACGCGGGCCACTCTTCGTATACAAAGGGCACTTCTGTGGTCTCTAAAACGTATTGGAAAGGAATATTCAAGTTCTCCCAAACAAAGCCGGTTCTGAGGATCGGATGGTGATCACTGACTTTCTGCCAGGCTTGTTTGAAAGCAGTGGGATCCAATTCTCCGTGAAGCTCAAAGACGCTTTGAACAAAGTAAGCATCTGATTCAGGTGCATAAAGACTTTGAAACAATAAGCCCGATTGCATGGGAGAAAGAGGATAAATATCCTCTATATGGGGTATCCTAAAGTTTGAGTCCAAATCCTTGGGTGTGAGCGAGACGAGACTAAAGTCAGAAGGCGTATAGCCAAAATTTTCCTCCTGACAGCAATGAGTAATCAGCTGTCTCAGTCTATGACCCAAGTGATGAGACAATTCCTCAATTGATTGATCCTGATAATGATTTTGGCTATAGGTTAAAAAGAGAATCAGTGTTCCATTTTTGACTTCGCTATTAATGTTTAAGGGATATGAGAGATCATTTTGATCCGAGACACATAAACCCGTAGGTTCAGGAGCAAAAGAGAAGAGGCTTTTTTGAGAAGAAAACTTATCCCATTGACCCAGATAATTAAAACTTATGCTCGGATGACGAACAGACGATCGAAGAGCACTTTGGGTCAGAGATGATAAAATACCGTACCCAATGCCTTTGTGGGGAATCTGCCTGAGCGTTTCTTTCACTGTTTTGATGGCTTCTCCCAAATCATGAGAATTTTCAAGGGTAAGATGGACAGGGAAAATCGAGGTAAACCATCCAACTGTTCGGGAAAGGTCAATGTCTTTGATGATGTCTTCACGTCCGTGCCCTTCAAGAGCTAAAGATAAACGATACTCTTGGGTCCAGTCACCTATGGCTAAGGTGAGAGCCGTTAACAAAATGTCATTAATTTGTGTCCGATAGGCTTTCGGAACACGTTGTAAGAGGGCGGTTGTTTCTTCTTCACTCAGAGAGACAACTAATGTTGTGGCTACACCGCCGTTCTCTAGGTCATGCTTTAAGTCAATAGGCAGAGCTTGAATCGAGTCTTCAATTTGTTGCCAATAAGGAATCTGTTGTTGTATGTCTTCTGATTGGGCATAAGCAATCAAAGCATGTCCCCATTGTTGGTAAGAATGGGTTTTAGGAGGAAGAGAGGTTTTTTTCCCTTTGACCAACTGATCATAGAGAGTTTCTAAATCTTCAATCAAAATTCTCCAAGAGACGCCATCAATCATCAAGTGATGAATTACAAGAAAGAGACGTTGTGTCCCCCTCCCGTTAAAGAGGATGACTTTCATGATAGGGCCATTTTGAATATTGAGACTTTGTTGAGCTAGCGACGCTTCTTTCTCAATGTGAAGATGAAACTCAGAGTCGGGCAGAGTTGATAGGTCTATTTCCTGACAGATAGACTCATCATGAGGGGGAAGGCATCTTTGGGTCCAGTGAATGTCCTGGTAGGTGTAGCGGAGTCTTAAAGCATCATGATGAGCGAGAAGAAGAGAAAAAGCATGCTTTAATAAAGTCAGGTCTAAAGGTTGATAAGCTCTCAATAAGACTGCTTGGTTAAAATGATGAGGGGCTTTCAGATGATTATTAAAAAACCAGTGTTGAATCGGTGTTAAAGGAACATTCCCGATCACACTTTCTTGGATGGGCTGAAGGATACGTGCATCTTCTTGGGTTTTTGCCACCAGAGCTAGAGTTGCGATAGTGGGATGATTAAAAAGATCCTTCACAGCCAAATAGATTCTCTTAGAACGCGCTTTAGAAACTAGTTGAATACTAATAATAGAATCTCCCCCCATTCTAAAGAAATTATCATGGATCCCGATCCTCTCAATTCTCAAGACCTCAGACCAGATCCCTCGCAGTTGTTCTTGAAGAGGAGTTTGAGGGGGTACATACTCGTCTCCCAAATTTCTCAAGTTTAAGTTAGGGGCTGGCAGAGCTTTACGATCCATCTTCTTGTTAAGGGTCAAAGGTATTTTATCCAGATAGACAAAAAATGCCGGGATCATATGCTCGGGCAAAGAGTGGATGAGATGGTGTCGGAGATCTTCTGTCAAAGCCGTGAGGCTTTCTCCTTTCAACGTGGAGAAAGTGACCCCTGAAGAGGACGTTAAGGTAGACTCCAAAAAAGACAAACGATGTTCATCTTTAGGTACCACATAAGCTACCAATCTTTTGCTTCCCAGTTCATCTTCTCGGGCTATCACAACGACTTGGGCCACGTCTCCATGCATTTTGAGAGTGGATTCAATCTCTCCCAATTCAATCCGAAACCCTCTGATTTTAACTTGATCATCCCGGCGACCTAAAAACTCAATGTTACCATCGGGGAGATAGCGGGCTAGGTCTCCTGTGCGATAGAGTCTCAGCGTTTGGACTAAGAGCATAGGATCGTGAAATTGGGTCAAGTCTTTTTTTAAGATATCCACAGTGAGACGTTCTAAAAAGCTTGAGCGAACACTCATGTTTGTAGATGACTCACTTCCGTTTTTTCCTTCCTCCACAAACGGATTGGGAACAAATCTTTCAGCAGTAAGATCAGGTCGATGGAGGTATCCCCGAGCTAATCCAGCGCCTCCTATATAAATTTCCCCTCCAATCCCAATGGGTACAGGGTTCATATGTTCATCGAGGATATAAACTATTAAATCAGGGATCCTCTTACCAATAATATTCTTTTCTTTGATTATGGTTTGTTCTTTGGATAAGAGAGGTATGGGAAGATAGGTTACATGAACAGTTGTTTCTGTAATGCCATACATGTTCACAAAGTGAACGGTATTTTCTCCTTCATGAATATCAAACCAGGGTTTAAGCTTATGAAATTCTAAGGGTTCTCCTCCAAAAATTACTAATCTAAGCAACAAAGAGTCAGATCTGTTTGACGAATGCAAAGATTGTTCATATAAGATCAGTTGATAAAATGCTGAAGGTGTTTGGTTAAGAACTGTGACGTTGTTTGTTTTCAATAAAGTATAAAAAGCTTCAGGGGATCTTGATGTCAGATAAGGAACTATAATAAGTTTCCCTCCATATAAAAGAGCTCCCCATATTTCCCATACAGAAAAGTCAAAAGCATACGAATGAAATAAAGTCCAAACATCATCTTGAGTAAAATGATACCACTGTTGAGTCTCGCTCAAGAGTCGTAAGACATTCTTATGCCCCACCATAACTCCCTTAGGTTGACCTGTTGAACCTGACGTGTAAATAACATAAGCCAGATGCTGAGGCAGGGTGAAAGAGACTGGATTATGATGAGAGTAGGTTGAAAGAGACATCCAAAGGGTGGGGGGTTGTTCATCTCTTAAATTTTGATGTTCTTTATGAAGGATTATTAAGTCCTTAGACGCGTAATCCAGATTGAGACACACAAGATGATGAGGATATGTGTTAAATCGATCTTGCAAAGACATTTGGGTGAGCAGCACCGGTGCTTGAGTATCTTCCAGCATAAACTGGAGGCGATCTGGGGGATAATTCGGATCCAAAGGTACATAAGCTCCTCCGGCCTTTAAAATCCCTAACAGACAAATAATCATCTCAAGAGACCGCTCCACAACAATTGCCACCAGCGTATCAGGTACTACACCGAGAGTTCTCAAATAATGAGCCAGTTGATTCGCTCTTTCATTCAATTGTTGATATGTCAGTTCCTGATCTTCGTAAATGGCAGCAATATTACCAGGTGCTTTCTCTACCTGTTCCTCAAATAACAGATGAATCGCTTTGCCTTTAGGATACTCTGCTATGGTATTGTTCCACTCAATCAGCAGTTGCTGCTTCTCCGAGCTAGTGAGAAGAGAAAGTGTTTGGATACTTTGGTTGGGTCTCAAAAGAATTCCTTCTATAAGCTCCTTAAAGTGATTTCCCATTCTTTCAATCGTTTCAGCCTCAAAAAGATCGGTTGCATACTCAATTTCTACTCCAAGCGTTTCTTCATTCTCATGAATATTTAAAGATAAATCAAACTTAGAAATAGGATAGGAGCTATAAAAGGGATCTACTTGAATTTCTCTCAATCCTAACGGGTCTTTAATAGCATTTTGGAGAGTAAAAACAACCTGGAATACAGGGTTACGATTAAGAGATCTTGAGATATTCAGATGATCAACCAATTGCTCAAAAGGAACATCTTGATGTTGATACGCTTGAAGCGTTGTTTCTTTAATTTTGTTCAAAATATCAATGAAAGTTTCATGACCTTCAAAGGTTGTTCTGAGAGCCAATGTATTAACAAAAAAACCAATAAGCCCTTCAATCTCTTTATAATGGCGATTGGCAATAGGATATCCCACCACAATATCTTTCTGACCCGTATAGCGGTAGAGAAGTACTTGGAATGCCGTAAGAAGGGTCATAAACAAAGAAGCTTGATGATGTTGAGCCAGTTGATTCAGTTGATCTTTAATCTCTTTAGAAAAAGTGTAGTGATAAGAAGCCCCCCTATAACTGAGTTCTTTAGGCCTGAGTTTGTCCGTTGGAAGTTCGAGAAGATCAGGAATATTTAACAATTTCTCTTTCCAGTAAGACAATTGTTGTTCTAGAACTTCTCCTTGAAGCCACTCTCTTTGCCAAAGAGAGAAATCTGCGTATTGAAGAGGTAAGGGGGCGAGAGAAGGTTCTTTGGCTTGAGCATAAGCATTATAAAGAGAAGATAATTCTTTAAAGAAGATCTCCATCGACCACCCATCGGAGATAATATGATGCAGAGTAATGAGAAGGATATGATCATCTTTTGCAAGGATAAGCAGCTTCACCCTTATTAAAGAATCAGTAGAGAGATTAAAGGAAGTTGTGGCTTCTTGTTGAACCAAGTTTTCTGCAAAAATTTTTTGTTTATCCTTCTTGAGATTAGTCAAATCTACAGAACATTTAGCAAGTTCAATAATAAAATGAGAAAGAATGTGTTGGTAGGCTTCTCCAGCTGTTGAAAGAAAAGTTGTTCTTAAAGATTCATGTCTCTCAATAAGAGCATTAAAGGCACTTTCAAGAGCAGGGATATCTAAGGGACCTTTTAATTTAAGAGCAATAGGAATGTTGTAAAGAGCCACTTCTGGTAGAAGTTGGTCTAAAAACCAAAGACGTTGTTGGGCAAAAGAAAGGGGGATAGAACCTTTTCTTTCTCTAGCTAAGAGAGGGGGACGTGAAGAAAGAGTATTGCTTTTTTTTAAAGAATCAACAATCTGACTTAAAGTTGCAAGAGTTGGCTGTTCAAAGAGAGATCGGAGAGGAATATCGATATGATAATTATCCCTTATACGAGAGATAATTTGAGTGGCAAGAAGGGAATGCCCTCCAAGTTTAAAGAAGTTATCATGAACTCCAATCTTCTCAAGTTTTAAAACATCCTTCCATATATAACAAAGATCTTGTTCGAGAGCTGTTTGAGGGATAATGTACTCCTCTCTTATTTGCCGAAGAGAGAGATCAGGGGTAGGTAGAGCTTTTCTATCAATCTTGCCATTCGGTGTTAAAGGGACTTTATCAATATACACGAAGAAAGAAGGTATCATGTAGTCTGGAAGGGAACGTTCTAAATGGTTTCTTAAATCTTCTGTTAGACTCAGTATATTCTCTCCACTTAAAATAGAGAAAGGTTCCCCTGCTGAAGAACTCAGAGAAGATTCAACGATAAAAGATGATATTTTTTCCTCAGGAAGAGCAACATAAGCGATGAGCTTTTTATGATCTGGATCATCTTCTCTGGTAACAACAATAGCTTGATTAACTCCTCCATGACTCTGAAGAACAGATTCAATCTCTCCAAGCTCTATCCTAAACCCTCGAATTTTTACTTGATCATCAATTCTGCTCAGAAACTCAATATTTCCATCTGAAAGATAACGAGCAAGATCTCCTGTGCGGTAAAGCCTGAGATTTTTATCTTCTTGTATCCCGTGTTCTGTTGCAAAAGGATTGGGAATGAATCTTTCTGCTGTCAGATCAGGACGATTGAAATATCCTCGAGCTAATCCAGTCCCACCTATATAGATCTCTCCATTTATTCCTATAGGTACTGGATTCTGATAAGAATCCAAAATATATATCTGCGTATTCGATATGGGGCGACCAATAGGAGAAACAGAATCATTGTTTAGGACGCACTGATAAGAAGTGACATCTATCGATGCTTCTGTGGGACCATACAAGTTGTGCAATTGCACTTTTAATTTAGAATAAAACTTCTTAACTAGTTCATAAGGTAGAATGTCACCGCTTACAATAACGAACCTTAAAGGGTTATTTTCAAGAAGTTTTTTGATATTTAGAAAAGTAGCTAACATTGAGGGAACAAAATGGCAAATAGAAACTCTCTTATTAACTATAAGGTTTGATAATAAATTAGGATCTTTATGCAATTCTGGACTGGCTATTACTTCTGTAGAACCTACTAAAAGTGGCCAAAATAACTCCCAAACAGATACATCAAAGGTAAAAGAGGTTTTTTGTAAAACGCGATCTTTAGGCGTAATAGTGTACTTATCTTGCATCCATGTTAATCGGTTAGATAATCCCCTGTTATCAATCATAACACCCTTAGGTTTACCTGTAGAACCAGAGGTATAGATAACATAAGCAAGGTTATAAGGTGTTGTGAGAGATGCTAGATTTTTAGAAGTTTCTGCAGAGGGACTAATCCATCTTTGCGTTTGAGAGCTCTCTGCAGTGAAAGACTTTTCTTCAATCAACAATTCTTTTGTCTCATCACACCAATGAAGAAGCAAAGTCATTCTATGATTCTTGAAAATATCTTGTAAGTGAGCTTGGGTAATAAGAATGGAAACTCTTGTATCATCTAACATGAACTGAAGTCGTTCTTGAGGGTAACTCGGATCGAGAGGAACGTATGCTCCTCCTGCTTTAAGAATACCTATGAGCCCAATAATCATCTCTAGAGATCTTTCAACAGAAATCGCTACCAACGTATCAGGACCTACACCAAGAATCCTCAGATGATGAGCTAATTGATTCGCTCTTTCATTCAACTGTTGATACGTCAATTCTTGATCTTCGTAAATGACAGCAATATTGTGGGGGTTCTTTTTGACCTGTTCTTCAAACAGTTCTTGAATGCTCTTGTGGTTGGGACATGCTGTCCTGGTGTCATTCCACTCTATGAGCAACTGATGGCACTCAGGAGAAGTGAGAAGAGGGATTTGCTCAAGGGTCTTTTCTGGATAGCGCATTATACCTTCAAACAAAGTCCTTATATGTTCTGAAAAATTTTTAAGTAAAGCTTTTGATGCGTCATCTTGAACACTTTTGACCTTAAGTGTATAGGCCTTATTTTCTTCATCAAGGACCAGGATCATACCCGACTGGTTAGTAAAACTTTTTGTTTGAGGGGTTACTAGCTCTATGAGGATAGGAAGAGGGAGAATAGATTGTTGGAGCTCAGGATGTCTTAGATAGATATCTTTACAATAAGATTTGTTTTTTTGAATCAATGCTAGGCAATCTTTGATATAGACTAAAATATCGCAAGCTCTAGTACGAGACTTAAGAGAAAAAGTTAAGGGTACATAGCTTGAAAAGAAAGAGGAGAGATTAGAGGACAGCTCTTTAAGAAAAGGATTAATAAAACCGATTGTAAAAGGTGAAACATTTCCAAGACGACTGAGGTATATCAAAAAAGCGGCTATCAAGATTTCCGTGAAAGAAAAAGAAAGCTCTTTTATATAACAGGAGGAAAATTCCAAAAAATTTTCTGTGATTATAATTTCTACTTGTTTTTCGTCGTCTTTGACTCTTTGGGCATCCTGCGGTAATGAAGTTGTAAAAGGTAAATAAGCAGGGGACAGATTGGTAAGTTGTTTGGTCCAAAACGTTTCATAATGAGAAAGATCAGTGTAAATAATTTGTAAGTCTTTTAAGAATTGTTCATCAGGCGCTCTTAAAACATCTCCCACCGTAATCCCTAATTGGCTGATAAGAGTGTCAATGCTACAGATATTGCCTTTTAAATCTCTCAAATAAGAAATACTTATATCCTCTGTTTGCGTGGAGATAAAAATAGCTTGATCTGTAATGTGCGTAATAGTACCTGGTACAATTTTAGAGCAGGATTGGAGAATTTGAAGGTTAGCTGGGCTGAAAATTTGTTGATTGATGAATACTTTAAAAACGGCAAATGTATTAGGATATTCTCCAAAATGTAATGCGCGATAGAGCCTCTCGATATCCTGAGCTGAATTTTCCCAAGAAACAAAACCGAGACAAGAAGGCTTTTGAGAGCGAGAATAATAACTTCTATTTTTAAGATCTTGACTTTTTCCTTTGATAGATTTTTGTCCAATCTCCTTAATAAGCTCTTTAAAAGCTTCCAAGGCGTTCACATAGCACTTAAGATTGAGACTAAGAGCAGTTTCATTATTATCTATTGAAAAGAACACTTGCTTTAATATATTGCCCGTATCCACACTTGAGTTCATGATATGCCAGCTTATAGCATGCGTTGATTCATTATTGAGAATAGCCCATGAGGTAGCATGGACACCTGCATATCGAGGAAGAGGGGCATCGTGATAATTAATACAATAAACCAGACAAGTCATTTGAAATGAGCAAATGAC
>JAIEMR010000187.1 GCA_019751935.1 Alphaproteobacteria bacterium | reverse complement strand
AATCATGAACTTATTTAATATGGTTTTCAAGAAGACAAGACATTTTTATAATATGGTTATGAAAAATTATTCTTCATTAATAGAAGAAGCACAAACGGCTATTATTTAGAAGTCAACTTTTAGAAAGTTTATGAAGAACATAAAATTTATGAAAAGTTAAATAGGAGGACAATGTGACTTTCTTACCAGATTGTAATCTATACTTTTTTGAAACAAACTCCAGCAAAATTTTAGTCTGTGAACCTATCAATAAAAATTTTGATGCTTTTGGTTGGACTTCAACAAACAAACTTCTTATTGAAAAAGAGATCTTAAAATATGGCGGGATTCTTTTTAGAAATTTTGGATTATATTCTGTCTCTGAATTTAATCGTTTTGTTCAAATTTTTTCTTCAAATCTTTTAGATTATGTTTATAGGTCGACCCCAAGAACACGTTTAGGAGGAAAAATCTACACTGCAACTGAATACCCTGCTGATCGTACTATCCCTATGCATAATGAGAATGCTTATGCTAACATCTGGCCTGAGAAAATTTTCTTTTTCAGTACCATAGTTGCGACTGAGGGAGGAGAAACTCCAATCGTTGATAGCAGAAATGTTTATAAAAAACTTGATCCTGCAATTATAAAAAAATTTGAAGAAAAAAAAGTTCTCTACATAAGGAATTATAGAACTGGTGTAGATTTAAGTTGGCAAGAAGTTTTTCAAACTAATAATAAAGATGAAGTAGAGGACTATTGTAAGAATAATTCTATTCTATGGGAGTGGGATAATGGAATTTCCGAACTAACGACCAAGCAAATTTGTCAGGCTACGCTTTCTCATCCCCAAACCCAAGAAAAAGTATGGTTTAATCAGGCTCATTTGTTTCATGTATCAGGACTTGACAATGACGTGCAGAAATCTCTTCTAGAAGAGTATGGTGAAAACAACCTTCCCCGAAATGCTTTTTATGGGGATGGAGCTCCTTTTGAAGAAGATATTCTAGACCATATCCGAGAAATATATGAACAAGAAAAAATAAAATTTAAATGGCAAAAAGGAGATATCATGTTATTGGATAATGTGCTGATGGCTCATGGGCGCCAACCTTTCAAAGGTGAAAGAAAAGTTGCTGTAGCAATGATTTAAAATAGGCTCTTTTTTGATGGATAAATAGAATATCAACACATTCTATTAAAAAATTTCAAATTTATTTTTTATACAAAATTTATCTTGTGGTTAATTTGGAGAGAAAAAGTGCAAACAGAGCAAACATTAGAGCAACTTTGGGAATTGCATCTCAAGCAAACTCATAAAGAAAAAAAGAAAATATGGAATTTACTTCGACGTAGATTCTATAAATGGCAAACTCCTGAAATACTGTTTAAGCTTTTTAGAACATACCTTCAAAGGTGTGATAGTGATGGTTCAAAAGTGATTGTAGAAAAGCAATTAACAGAATCTTCCTTGTATGCACTCATGGCTAAAAATGAAATTTCAGCAATTCACCTACCCAATTTTTGCCCCCCTGATGTTGCAGAATCTCTTAGCAAAAAAGCGCTTGAAGAATATACGCATTGGAAGCTTGAAGGGATTATTAGTACAGATATGTTTTACGCAGGAGGAAGCATCCCTAAAGAAGCAGCCGATCACAACTGGATAGATTTTCAGCGTTATTTTCAGAAAAGAGAAGAGTTTGTATCCAATCAAAGAGAACTGTCTCTAGGCAATTGGGCTGTAGATCGTCTCCGCCTTGATCTCGATGAAAAATGGCCATTTGGTGCATGCCTTGGAAAATACTTGGGACAAACTTTAAGACCTGCAATCATGCGAATAATGGATGCAAAAAATAATCTTGATATTTCTGTTCCAAAGCATGGACTGATTCACACAGACGATTTTCCTAGATTGAAACCCACTTATGGAACTTTCAGTGCAAATATTTACCTTAAAATACCTGAAGAAGGTGGAGAACTTTATATATGGGGGGTCAATCTTAGAAAAATAAAAGGGATACGTAATTACATAAGCACTCAATTTCTTGCAACACTTATGAATCAAGGTTACGTTTTTGATGTAAAATGGCAAGAGGAAATTCTCAAATTATTACCAGAACCGCACATTATTAAACCTAATGTAGGTGATCTTGTTATTTTTCATTCAGGAAGACCTCATTCTGTAGCTCCCGTTACAAAAGGAATCCGAGTTACAAACCAACTCTTTATTGATGTTAATGGCGAAACTCCTTTAATCATTAGATCGTGAATTCAGTTACTTGCATTATAAAATGAGAGTTTGTTGATAAGCCACTTACCATGTAACTTTTTAATTAAAACTGAAGAAAAATGCGCTCTGCAACCGTCCAACGCGCGCAGCACCTCCCCTACCCCGTCCAGTGGCATACGACCATTTTTCATGTATATTTTCACCATTCGATAATCGATCAAAATTTTGGGACGTTAAATAATCAAACCAACCCATCTGTTCCTCGCTATTATCCCAATTACCATAAGTCCAAAATAGGCCAACCGGAGATGAGAATGAACTCATGATGGGCGCTAAATGTTTTGCAGAAGAAGTTTGATTTTTCACAACAACAAATTTAGGAACAATCCAGACTTCGGTTTTATTTTGATTTTCCACTTTTTCTCCTTTTCGATAACCTGTAGCAATGCTCAAATACTTTCCTGCATCTCCACAAAGAGATAAATCAAACGTTCCTTCTATTGGATTTGTAAGAGATAATATTGGCAATCGGATTTCTTCATCCGATTGACCTTGTTTATATATTAAAAATCCCCCAAGAAAACGTAGATAATCTTCTTCATTCCCTATAGCAATTTCGGGTATCGGGGTGCTCATAGGACGCTCTATAATTCCCTTCACAATTACAGGAGGTAATGCTATTGTTTTTTCTAAGGTTTTAAAGCTGGACTTAGACTCTTCCTTCCATTCCTCTTTAGCAGCGAAAGTTAAGATTGATTTAGAAGAGGTTGGTCTTGATCCTGTTTTTTCTTTTGAAGGTGCAACAACCATCTGTGTCATCTGTGCAGTTGGTGGTTCATAGTGTCCTAGTGCCCCAAGCAAAAAAGAGCTTCTCAGTTGATTCAACTCAGTTACTCGTGCTTCCATCATATGCCCTAAAATCTTAAAAAATTGATCATAATAGGTTCCATGGTGTCTAAAATCATAATACCTAAGCGGCTTTAATAGAGGTGGAATCGCTGTGTCTTGTGTTCCCGAAAATAATACTGGGACGATTTTCTCTGGAAATTGATTTAATAGGCTGGAAATTACATAATTAACCTCTGTAGCTATATTGGTTTTTGCTTTGTATTTATCTTTAAAAACTGGGGTAAAAACCATTAACACATAATCTGTTTCGGCAATATTATTCATAAAGCTCGGGATACCATCCTTTGCTCCTCTTTCATCATCTCGATTATCGAAGTATGTAACAATTCCTGCTGAATCTAAGTGCCGTTCCAATCGAGAGACCAATGGATTTGGGTTACTTCCTTCCCAGGCATGGCTAATAAAACAACTAACAGCAGGGGTTTGTCTGGGTATATCTCTTAATACTGCTTCAAAATCTTTATCTGCAGCTAGAGTCAATGATTGACCAAAAATTAAAGACAGTAACAAAAAAGCATAGAAAGTTTTTTGTAAGAAATTACGAAGTTTCATGATAGCGCTTTATTGTTCAAAATTTTTCGAAATATTAAAAAACTCAACAGGATCAAGGCAAGTTTAATTACCGCTGCCTTTCCCTTCATTAGCGAACGTACTTGTATCTTCCAATACTTCCAGTGTTTCCACTAGAAGAGTACAAAGGGATTCCCAGGTATGTTGTGAGGAGAGTTATAAGGTGATAGCTTAAACTTTATAACCATGGGGAGAACAGAGCATGGGCTTCCCGGCTCTCTGTAAAGAAAATCGTGAACTTGCTGGCTCGTTCTTCTCTTAATTTTAACCCTTATTTCGAACGGTACTTAGGTCGTTAACAACTAACAGATCGTATACCTGGCAGAAAATGAAATTTTACATATGACTGTAATTTTAGGCATTGATGTTTCTAAAAAAACTCTAGATGTTTTTGATAATCAAAAGAAAAAACATCAAATTTTCATTAATAAGCAAGAAGACTTAATCAAGTTATAAATGCGTATTCTCTGATGAACCAAAAATAGCAATTTTGGAATCAACAGGCGTTTATCATCGTTTAGCACATAAGGTTCTTCTCTTGTATTATGTATATTTGGAGAAAAAGGTGAGCCAAATGAAACCATTTATCCTGATTTGCAACAAGAAAAACTCCAAAATCTTGTTCTCTTCAAAAAACAATTAGAAGAGGATAACTAGGTGTTTTTTCTCTCTGCAGTAAAAAAGAATATCGCTTGCGGATTCTATAAGAAATTGTTGATAAGACGGATTTTGAGAACTAACCATTTTCCAAGTAACCATAAGGTGTGCAGCATAAGCATAAACCTTGAGAAGATAAATCATATCCCTTATGTCTTATTAGAAGTATGATTATTATATTTTAAGGTTTTCTCACTAATTCTCTCCCATCTGTTTTCTTAAACTCAGAGGACGCATGTCTGTCCAAGTCTTATCAATATAATCTAGACATTCAGATTTTTCTTTGGGTTCACCTATTGATTCCCAACCCGCAGGAATTTGTTTATAGCTTGGCCAGATAGAGTACTGTTCTTCGTGATTTTTAACTACATAGTACATTTCTTGAGGTTCTTTTTGCTCAAACGCTTCTTTTATTTCTAGGTTTTCCATTATTTATTCTCACTTTAAGTCGATATTAAGGTTGAAGATTATAGATTCAGCTGTCCAATAATTCGAGATAACCTAGCCCCTGCCTTGTTGCTAGGTCAATATCTGCCATACAGCGAACCTTATGAAAGTTTAACTCGCATGTTCCTCTAATTTTAAGGTTTCCTTGCCCTGTTTCAAAATTTGCATCTTCAATTTGGGTTAATTGTTTGTCTAGATTAAGCCCTAATTCAGTACCTCCTTTAGTTTGTGTAAATTTAACATGGATATAACCATCTTCTAGTCTCTTCTTTAGTTCTTTATCTGATTCGTCTCTATGGCCTATTACTACTTCGTGTTTGTCACGGCTTAATCTATCTACCAATTCATTAATCATTGCTTCCTCTTATAAAACATTTGATCAGTTTGTAATTACATTCAAATTCGATTGCTAACTTGTGCCGCTATCCTTTTATTACATCATTTAAGTTTGAAAAAAATAGATATCATGCTGCAAGCTCTCTTCTTAAGGAAGTATTTAACTGTAATCTTTTCGTACTATCCTTAAGTTTTTTGAAACCCAGCTCTACAAAACGCGCAAAATTATACACTTCTTCTATATGATTAAGATTTATATTACCTTCCTTGTCTTCGTTAAAACATAGTTTTAAATCTTGATCATATAAATGAGGTTCTTTTTCATAATGTGCTTTGACGGCTTTGTAATAAATAGATTGATTGGGGCGATTAACACCAAAACCAGCACCTTCATTCATCCCTACTTTTTTTCTATATATAATCTCCGATGGTAGTTTATCTTTAAACAAGGTACGCAAAGCAGCTTTGTTTAAATCACCTTGGATACGAGCATTCGGAGGTAAGCTTAAAGCAAGTTTAACAAATTCTTTATCCATATAAGGAACTCTTGCTTCCAGCGTTGTATACATTGAGGCTCGATCGGCCATTTTTAAATAAGAATTATGTATAATAGACAAGGAATGTCTAATTAACTCATCTTGTTTGTCCTGGGGCGCCTCCTTAACAAAATCATAGCCACCAAATAATTCATCTGCACCTTCTCCATTTAAACAATATTTAAAACCGTCCTTTACAACTTGGCGGCAAAGAAAATGGTAAGCTACAGCATTACGTACTAGAACGGGTTCAAATGACTCCGTCATGTAAACCCCATGTTTTAAATAAAACTCACTCATTTCTTCAATTGTAGGAGAAATAACTATATGTTTAATTTTGAGAAAGTCTGTTAGCATCGCAGATGCTTGTAAATCACCTGAATTTTTACCGGGTTCAGAAAGAGTATAAGCAATAACATTAGGATGCATTTGGCTTGCAAGATATGTAACGATAGAACTATCTACTCCTCCGCTTAATAGGCAGGCTATTTTGGAATCATTCTTTATCATTCTTTTCTCAACAGCCTTTTTTAAAGTACCTTGTAAAGCAGGAATATAATTAACATTTTGATTGTTGTTAAAATTAAAATTTCCTAAGGTAAAATATGTTTCTGGCTGATAGTTACTCCATAAACTCCCCGGCGAAAGTTCAACAATTTCACTTTCTACATGCTTCACAAGAGCTTTTATTTCTGAAGCAAAATACACCCTGCCTTGACAATGAGAGTAATACAAAGGTTTTATTCCCATAGGATCTCTTGCGAGTATCAGTTCTTTTTTCCCACTATCGTAAACCGCAATTGCAAATTGGCCATCTAGGTAATCAACAAAATCTTTCCCCCATTTTAAATAAGAATTTAAAACCACTTCAGTATCACACATTGAAACGAATTTATATTCTGCAGATAACTTTTCTCTTAGTTCATTGTGATTATATATTTGTCCATTAAATATGGTTGTTACTAATTTATCCTGACTTTGAAAAGGTTGCTTTCCATGAAACTCATCTATTATCGCCAAACGATGAGTACCAAGCGAAATATCAGATGTGCTAAATACTTCATATCTATATTTTTCTTCACCTCTATGAATAATTTTATCTAAAAGTGCATTTATCTCTTCTTTTTTCTGATTAACGCCCAATATTCCAGCAATTCCGCACATCTTTATCCATACCTTTTCTTATCATATGAAATTTTTATAGGTTCATCTTGTGTTTGTTTTTCAATAGAAATTAAAGTTTCTATTATGGCTTCAGCCACAATCGCGTTAGGGTCAATAAAATGTATGTCTGGATCTTTTTTCAAGTAAGGGATAGTTAAGGGCAATTCTGTGCACCCAAAAATAATATGCCGACACCCTTTTTTTATTAACTCTTGAATGGCTGACTCTATGGCAAAAGTGGGATTAGAGACTTTTTCTTGAAGTAATACCCTTTTATAAGGATGATTTTTTATTATTCTAACTCGCTCAATTTCAACGTTTGAGGTATAGTGTATATTTTCTAAACAACTTTCTGTACAACTTAGCTCAACACCAGCCTTAATAAGATATATCGCTTCCATAATAGTATCTTGAGTCGAAGTCTCTATATTAATTGCCTCGATACCATGTTGAATGAGTACGTTATGATATAATTTTTTCTCTTGAGTTACTTTTGTAGAAATCAGCCCCAATTGAGAACACTCAGGGAACTTATTTTTAATATAATTAGCCGTGATTTCCATAATATTTATAATTGGGATATTTGTTTTTTCCCTCAAAATAGGCAAATACATATGTGCCGTATTGCAAGCTAGTAATATAAGATCTGCATTTAAGTTTGAAATAGCTGTAACATAACTAATGTATTGACCTAATGGGCTCATCCTGTTAAATGCCACTGAATCATTACGGTCGTATGTTTCAGAATAATTAAATACTAACAGGTTAAAATAATCTTGATCAATTAAAGGTTTTGTTAATCTTTGATTTGTAGATAGAATTTTTTTTTCAATATCTAATGTGGCTAGAGGGCCTGATCCTCCGACAATCCCAATAGTAGGCTTCATATAATGAATGCACTCCACTCTCCTAAATTTTTCTAACTTCTATAGCTTTGAATAAATTTTGTTAACTTGAATCTAACGCAAAAATTCTAATTGCTTACTTACTTTCTTTTGCTTGGCATTGGAGTACTTCAGTTTATTTAAAATTTTCAAATATATTAACTCTACTTAAAAGTCTAAAATTTCAGGTATAAATAGAAAATTTAATTTTAATGCCCCTTGAAAATACAATTGCCCTCTGCATAATTTATTAAAAAATTGCTTTGTAAATATGATGTATCAAAATTTAAAGATTTTTCTAGTAACCTTATCTGTAGTGATATTTTGTTTTACAAGTGCTGCAGCCACAGAAAAGTCTGCAGAAGAAGAAATCCCTACAATAAAAAGGAATAAAGGATTTATGCAATCTTCCTCAGTAAAGTCTAGAAAAAAATTTAGTATAGCAATAGATAATGATAATACATCTAATGCCTCATCTTTGAGAAGACGATTATTAGTTCCTTTAAATGACTTTAAAACTCGTGCAGATTACCCTGTAAGTTTAACCCTTGATTTACCAGAAGATATTATGGTTGAAGTCGCAAGCTTTTTAGGTCGTTTTGATCAATTAAGACTTTCTCATACAAACGCTAAACTGAAAAATATTGTCTTAGGAGAAAACTTTTGGGAAAAAGAAATTAGGAAACAAAAATACATACTTTGGG
This sequence comes from Alphaproteobacteria bacterium, assembly GCA_019751935.1. GTDB lineage: Bacteria > Pseudomonadota > Alphaproteobacteria > Paracaedibacterales > CAIULA01 > CAIULA01. The sequence goes on along the minus strand of JAIEMR010000187.1, from coordinate 724 downwards.
ATGACTCTTTACCAAAAGTTAAAGCTTTTTTTGCTAATTATTTTTACGAAAAAGGTTTTGGTCGCCATCCCCTGCTTTCAGTCAGAAAGAATTGTTAGTAAGACAGAAGATGTTTCATTGCCTCCATACCCAAATCTAGCAGACAAAGCATTGGTCCTTGGGTTTCCAAAAGGAAAAGAACATCTCAGACAAGCACAACATAAAATAACCATGCTAAAAGCTTCTCGCTCAAATAAAGCCACATTTAAACAGAGTTGGGATTCTTTTTACTTTCCAACGTTTACAGGCTTTCTTAGAGTAGAGATTAATTACCTTTGGAGCCGCCCCAGCTAATATGAAATAATCTTGCTAGCCGTTGGGCGTATTCATTGACTAGAAAAAAAGAAGTCATAATCAAGAAATTTATCAAAGATTAATCAATCATTTATTAAAGCCCTTTCATGTCTTGATTCTATTGTAAAGAACAAGGAAAAATCTATTCTTCGGTGATGCCAGCTGAGATCTTACTGAGAAAAATAGAACAACACGATGAGACGGAACAATGCTAAGAAAAAGATTCGCTTGCTTGATTCCAAAAAATTCAATGTAGCTTCTAGATTTAAAATCACAATGAAATTTTCCATGTAAGAAATTATTGTTTTTTTAAACTATAGTATATTAGCCGTAAACGATATAAATTATGGATTAAGTTCAAAATAAGTAACAGAGAGATAATAGAAAAAGT
>JAIEMR010000031.1 GCA_019751935.1 Alphaproteobacteria bacterium | reverse complement strand
AAAGTAACGGCAAAGCTTTATTAAACTTAGCAAGATACGCCGTTTCAATTGCACTTTTCATTGACTCTATGAGAGGAATTAATTCATAAGCATGGTGTGTTATAGAATTCCATGTTGCATCGAATACATTACCCTCTGAGTCAGTAAATCGGGGGTAAATACCTCGCCTTGAACCAGCATTTACATTATCTTGGTGTGCTAATATCTTATTAACATGCTCAATAATGTTACGATGTAAATCTTTCTGAATCTGATCATAAAAATAAGCATCTTCACTAATTTCTTCTCTCTGTTTTTCCCAAGCAGATGCAACAAACATGCTTCTATAAAGAACAAACACTAACTCTGTATAGGTGCGAGTCAAGTCTAAAAAATCTACCCCATGCTTAGCCAATTCATTTATTAGCTCAATGGGTAAATCCCATATAGTCTTAATATCTTTTATTAACTTTTGTATATAGCTAGCTCGCTCATTAAGAAGAATAAAGGTTTCTTCTTTTGTAAAAACTTTTAAGTCATTAATAGCCATTTATTATTCTTTCTTTGTAAATCTAACTCCACGAGGAGGGTGCATAATCTCTGGAAGATTTAGCTCCTTTCTCAATCTATTACGTAGCATTTGAAGAATACGATCTAAACTTGCTTGCCTATTTGGTATTGAAGCTTCTAGGGAAAACTGCTCAAACTCTTTAATTTCTTCTTCTGTTCCAAACAAATTTATTAAATCAGCTGCTTTTTCAATATTTTGGGCATGTTTTTTAAATTCTTCATTCAATGGATTACGTTGTACAAAATCAGCAATAAAAATGTACGCGTCAGAAAGATATTGTTGTCGCATATTATTACGCGTGTTTTCTCGGTCTTTTTCTCTATCTTTTTGCCAGCCACGATAAGTAAGCCAAGCACCCAAAACAAGAATGATTAACTCAGCCGCTTGTATTAATACGCCCCAATGATTTGTATTCATTTTTATCCGTTTATTAATAACCGGCGTTGAGCGCGATTATATCATAATTTGGAAAATAATTAAGAGTTTTAAATTAAAGAGGACCCTGACGAAGGTTATTAACAAAAATTTAATGGAAAAAGATTACTCTAATTAGTATTGAGTTTATTGATTGGATGAAAGTGCGATTAGTGAAGATGAAATCTAACAGTTATAAAAATATCTTTACGGCAATGTCGGTTGTTTTTTTCTTTTTGAAGTGTATTGCTAATGTATCTGCAATGGAAGATGTGCCTAGAGTTTTTAGTGAAGGATATCTTGCAGCTAGTCGTGAAAGACGACAACCACCTGAAAAATTTCTTTCTCATGATTGGGTGAAAGACTATGTAAAGGATCTGTTTGATCGATTTGAACTTCTTGGTATGGATGTGTCAGGATTGTCGGAAAGTTTTTTTAAGGAATACAATAGTGAAGAAGATCCTTTTGCAAATATTAAAGGTGGTTTTGAAGTCTGGAATAAAGCAGATAGCTCTTATAAAACTTTTAGTAAAATTGCTAACCCCCATATTCTTAGAACTAAATATCCTTTAGTTCAATTCTTACCCAATCTTGAGCGTATTTTGGCCAATGTGGTTCATCAAGAAAATCAAGAAAAAGAAGCAAGGGGTGGGTCGTTACCAAAAGCCATAGAACCCTCTTTTCTTAACGTAAAAAGCACTCTAATGCGTTTAAGAAATGATATAGAAATTGCTTCACTCTGGCTTAATAAAAAAGAGAGTGAGTTGCCACCTGGATTAAAAGAGACTGAAGCGCTAATATTACCTTATGTTGGTCGAATATTATTCGTAGAAATAAAAGGAGGCGTGCGTGAAATATCGTATGTTGGCAGCGGTTCAGTCATTAACATAGATGGACAAAATTTTATTTTAACCTGTCGTCATTTTGGGATAATCGAACCTGATGCAGATCTTGAAATATATTTTATCCCCCATAGTGAGTTAAATCCCGAAGACCTTTTGCCAAACAATAGAATGGAAGGCAGTAGTGATAAAATAAACTGGGAAAGTTATGTAGAGTATAAAGTAACCCATTTGTTTTTGCATAATGGTCCAAAAATGAACTCTGTTGTTACTTTTAAAGATGGAGGAACTGCAGAAATAAAGGAAAATTCTAAGATGGTTCTGGATTCTGCTAGAATACAAAACCTAAAAAAATTAGAAGACGCGCCAGCTCATAGCGATATAGCATTGATGCAAATTACAAATCCTACACTTCTTGGAGAAGGAGCTAGATTTATTCCCAGAGCCGATATAGATTTTGATGATCCTCGTGTATGGGCCGCTGGTTATCCTGGGGGCGGTTTATCGGGGCATAGTTTCGCTTTGGTTAATTCTTCGCCGAGCCCTTTATATAATGAAATAATAAATAGAGCCGATCCAAAACTTGGCAATCCTGATTGGCATTATAAAATTACTAATTTTCCTGTTGTTCATGGCATGAGCGGAGGCCCTGTTTTCCTTAATGATGGGGGAACTATTCGTATAGTTGGTGTTTTACAAGGGCTGGATAAGGGGTCATGTGGTGCATTGCATGCTTTTCTTACAGAGGAAGATCTTGCAATTACTGCATAAAAGAGTTATATGATTTAAAAGTTATTTAAAGAAAACGGATATATAAAATATGAAGAATTCAAAACTAGGATTAATATTGTATCTTTTAATAACTGTGTTTTTTTATACAAGCACATCAATCGGTAGTGTTGCCGTAATGTCTGGTGAAGAAGAGAACAGGCATAAATCTGGACAATTTATTGATAAGTTTCCAGTTGCTGATCCTACTGAAAAAGGTACAGCTAGCCTAACCCCCCGTGTAGAAACAAAAGCAAAGCCAGTTTCTCATAAATCAGAAGCGGATCAAATATCCGAATTGGTTAGTCGCTATAGAAGCGAGGGGATGGCACAGGTGGCCGCTATGCTTAAAGCTACGAAAGAGGTTAAAGCTTCCAAAGAGACTCCTCTTGAAAAGGAACTTAGAGCGCTCGGTTGTGTGCAATGGGGGGAAATTAAAGAGCTTACAAGAGAAATCGTTGATGAAGTAAAGGGTTTTTATAACCCTACGCGAGGACCCTTTATTCTAAAGCCAGGACTTCAAATCGTATACGAAAATGAAGTTTCCTAGCAAAACCTAATTTTAATCAGTACCCCGAATGCCTTCCCAAAAACCCTTCTATCAAACTCAGCAGGTAAAGAGGGGTTTCTTGCATCGGGTAATGGCCTGAATTGGCAATTACGGCAAGTTCGGCATTCGGATACCATTTTAAAAAGGTTTCTTTCATCACGGCTTCACCATAGCCTTCCGCATCATTGCCGCCGGCAATAACCAAAAAGGGTGTCTTAAGGCCTTTGACTTGGTCAGCAAAGTTGGTTTCAGAAAACATATGCAGGTAAGCGGCGCGCGCTTCTGGAATAGACGTTCTGCGCCATTCTTTAACCTTATAATCAGCAAAGTGCATCGGCAGTTTTCCGCTGGTCATAAAACCAATAATTTGGCCGGCGCTTTGATCGTTACTGACGGCGGCATCTTTTAGAAACGCCAAAACTTCCTCGGGGGCAGGGGATCCGCATGCGGGAACAGGGGTGATGGCGATAACGCTTTTAACTCTATCTCCGGCCTCAAGGGCAATTCGCTGGGCGATCATCCCGCTCATCGAATGGCCAACCACATGAAACCCATCCCATTTCAAATGATTCACAAGGGCGATGGCGTCTCCAGTTGCTTCTTCTACAGAACATTCGCCTTGAATGGATTTAGATTTTCCATATCCCCTTAGGTCCATAAATACGTAAGTGTAAAGGGTCGTATCCAAAAAGGGAATGAGGGCGTCATAACTGGTGCTATCTGAAAACCAATCATGCATTACCAAAACTTTATTGAAACCTGTGCCGTATGTTTTATGACCAATCATTTAAATACCTCTTAATAAATTAACGAAAGAATAGTAAATCTCTGCTCAAAGCTTGACGCGTTTCTTCAGACAAAAGAGCCTTATGAGTATAATGGGGATGTTTTATCTCTAGGATAATATCTTGGCCTGGCTGAATAAAGCTGTGGATTTGATGCTTATCTAGCAAAAAATGCAGGAAATGAACGGACGAGGTTTTTCCGGTTTCATCAGTTCTTTCGATATCAGCTTCGGCTTTTGCGTCAATTTTATAATTTTCAAACTTTAGAAAAATAGTTTCTTCAATTCCGCCCAGTTTTGATAGAACTTGCTGCCGTCTTTCTGGGTCATCGATTTCTATCATCATTGTTGCAACCAGTTCATGGCTTTGATCTGGATAGCTATGGGGAATCAGGGATGCGTATGCTTCTAATTCGTCCTCGATTTGCTCCTCGCCGCCTCGTTCAATTCTAAGCATTTCATGAATTTGCCACCAGATGGTGTCATAACTTTCAAAATAAAAAGTAATGTCTGGGCCAACTAAAATTCTTCGGTGTTTTTTAATCTCTATAATTTCTTTTTGTTTTCTTGGACGAATTTCTAAAAACTTATCAAGTGGCAGAATATCTTCTCTCGTAATTGGCGGACGCATTAAAATGCCTTTTTAATTTTTAAGAAATGATTGAAATGAGAGTAGTGTTGATGGCAATGTAAATCAATCAATTTATGGTCCTTAACAATAAAGAGTCATCGTTATGTTTAGTGTCTTTCTAAAAGACGGCAGTCAGCGTCAATATGATCATCCCGTTAGCGGCGAAGATGTCGCAAAATCAATTTCCCCAAGGCTTGCCAAAGAAGCCGTTGTCATCAGAGTAAATGGGGAATTATGGGATCTAACGCGCACTCTTCCTGAAAACGCGACGATTGAAATTGTGACTCGTCAGGACACAGATGGCCTTGAGGTGATTCGTCACGATACAGCGCATGTGATTGCTGCCGCGGTAAAAGAGCTTTACCCAGAAACTCAAATCACAATAGGCCCTGCTATTGAAAATGGCTTTTATTATGATTTTTTTAGAGAAACACATTTTACTTTGGATGATTTTGAAAAAATCGAAAACCGGATGCGCGAAATTGTTAAACGCGATGAAAAATTTATTCGCGAAGAATGGAAAAGAGAAGATGCCATCGAATTTTTTAAAAAAGAAGGTGAGCATTTTAAGGCAGAATTAATAGAGTCCATTCCAGCTGGGGAGATTATAACCCTTTACCGTCAAGGGAACTTTATTGACCTTTGCCGAGGCCCGCATTTGCCGTCAACGGGGCGTATTGGAACTGCCTTTAAATTGATGAAATTAGCAGGTGCTTATTGGCGAGGCGACCACCGTAATCCCATGCTGCAGCGCATTTATGGAACGGCCTGGGCAACTGAACAACAGCTTAAAGACCATCTCACTCAACTAGAGGAAGCCGAAAAACGCGATCATAGACGCCTAGGTTCAGAGTTGGATCTTTTCCATATTCAAGAAGAGGCTCCGGGCAGTGTGTTTTGGCATCCAAAAGGATGGTCAATTTACAGAAATCTTGAAAGCTATGTTCGTGCCCGCCTTGACCTGACTGGTTACGTTGAAGTAAAAACCCCTCAGATTGTTGATCGCAGCCTTTGGGAGGCTTCAGGGCACTGGGAAAAGTTCAGAGAGGGTATGTTTACTGTCGAATCTGAAGACAAAACTTTGGCCATAAAACCGATGAATTGCCCTTGCCATGTGCAGATTTTCAAACAAGGTATGAAAAGCTACCGTGATCTCCCGCTTCGTATGGCTGAATTCGGGTCTTGCCATCGTAACGAACCCTCAGGTTCCCTTCATGGATTGATGCGAGTTAGGGCCTTTACACAGGACGATGCCCATATATTCTGTACGCCAGAGCAAATTGTTTCTGAAACCAAAGATTTTTGTGAGCTATTACAGGGAATCTATAAGGATTTTGGCTTTACCGATATTAGGGTTAAATTTTCCGATCGTCCCGAAAAGCGTGCAGGCGCTGACGAGGTTTGGGATCTGGCAGAGAAATCCCTGATAGAGGCAGCAACAGCAGCGGGCCTTGATTATACATTAAACCCAGGCGAGGGGGCGTTTTATGGTCCTAAGCTTGAGTTTGTTCTAAAAGACACAATTGGCCGTGATTGGCAATGCGGAACTTTGCAGGTTGACTTTGTTTTGCCGGAAAGACTTGATGCCAGTTACATCGGCGAAGATGGCAAAAGACACCGCCCTGTCATGCTTCACCGGGCTGTTTTGGGGTCTTTTGAGAGGTTTATTGGCGTTCTGATCGAACATTACGCCGGTAAATTCCCTCTTTGGCTTTCGCCTGTTCAAGCCGTTGTTGCTAGTATTACAGATGAAGCGAGCCCATATGCCGAAGAGTTGTGTAATCAATTAAAATTACAAGGCATTAGGGCCGAGGTTGATACACGTAATGAGAAAATCAGCTACAAGATCAGAGAGCATTCTCTGCAAAAAGTGCCGTACATTTTGGTTGTCGGGAAAAGAGAAGCTGAGGAGGGTACTGTTGCTGTCCGCCGCCTTGGCGGGGAAAATCAGCAAGTGATGAGTAAAAAAGAGATTTTTGAGCAGTTGAGCGTTGAGGGCAGGATGCCTCGTTAATCATTAGATAAAGAGTCATATAAAATCACCCAAACTAAAAAACGAGTTAACTATTTAAACTTGCATAACCTTTACCTTTGCTGATTTTGCAGTGTTAAGTTGACGGTGTCGATTTGCCTAGCTACCATAAATATGGAGCGTAAGAGTGATGTATGTTATTTCGTTTTACGCTTTGAGAAGTAGAAAAACAGAAATAGAAAGGATTTGTTTAATGATAAAAACTCTAAAAATGTTATGTCTTGGTTTTATTCTTGCATATATGAGCACTATATGTATTTCAGAAGTTTGTGCTATGGAAAGTAGCATCAATACTGCTCAGATAAATAATTGGGCTGCTAAGAGCGACCTTAAAGCTTATCTAGAGTTCTTAAATCTGCATAGAGAAGGAATTGCAGCACGCGAAGGATATAAGGGAGACGCTCGGGAAGTTTGGAAATTGGTAAAAGCAAATAATCTAGAAAAAGCTAAGAAAGAAGAGCAAAGGGCATTGAACTTATGGCAGCGATATATAGATGACATAAGAAGTTTGGGAGTTAATCCCTCAGAGCATAGAAAAGATGAAGGGGATGGAATAACCAAATACAAAAACCCTGATGAATACAAGGATAAATTTAAAGAGTCAGGTGCGATTCGTAGTACGCATTGGTATCACGAAATTGCAGAAAAGATGTATGGAGGACAAGTTCAGGCAACTATGTCGTTAGAGACGCATTTTGTGCAAGATGCTCAATTGGCCTATAGTTCATATGAAAAAGCACGCCTTGAGCATGCCTTAATTGAAAGTATGCAACAACCGGAGTTCTTAGCTGCTCAACCTAAAAAGAAGTAGAGATACCATAATATGCTTTCGTCAACACGACTTATTTAAGAAAAAATGCTAAAGATATTAAATGATAGTTTGACGAAAGTGCATCCTTATACAATTATGCCACAGATAGAGTCGCCCTATGCCTCCATATCTTAAATCCTCATTACTAGAAGAAATCCCCTATCTGCAGCATGGTTTTTTTACCCGTGCTGGCGGGGAAAGTTCTGGGTTCTACGAAAGCTTAAATACAGGTTTTGAAAAGGGTGATGACCCAGAGGCCGTTTATGAAAATCGCCGCCGGATTTGTAAAATTTTTGATTTGACACCCGAAGATCTAGGTCTTGTTCGCCAAGAACATACAGATGTGGTGTATGAAATCACAAAACCATTTCTAAGAGAGGCTACTCCTGTGGGTGATGCGCTGATTACAACAACCCCAAATCTTTTGATAGGGGTGCAAACGGCTGATTGTGTACCAATTTTGCTTGCAGATAAAACAAAACCTTTGGTGGCTGCTGTTCATTCTGGTTGGCGCGGGGCAGTTGGCGGAGTGATTGAAAAGACTGTTCAGGCGATGATTGACAAGGGCTCAAAAGCTGAAAATATTGTGGCAGCTTTGGGGCCCTGTATTTGGCAAGAATCCTATGAAGTGAGCCAAGAATTTTATGACAATTTAAAAGGGAATGAACAGTTCTTTACGCCTGCTAAAAGACCCAATCACTACCAATTTGATTTACCAGGATATGTAATCAGTCGCCTTGAAAAAATCGGGGTTTCAAAAGTTGCTCCATCATTAGCTAATACATTCGCAGATGAAGAGAACTTTTTTAGCTTCCGGCGAAAAACCTTAACAAATGCTAATGGTTTTGGTAATCAGATTTCCGTTATCTGCATCAAACAGGTCTCATGAAATTAATAGCCGGTTCCAGTCATCATCATTTGGCAGAAAAGGTTGCTGATAAGCTTCTTTTTCCTTTAGACAAGCCGAACGTCAAATATTTTAAAGATTGTGAGATTTCAGTTCAAATTGACACTTCTGTTGCAGGAGAAGATGTCTATATTTTGCAATCTTTATCCTATCCCATCAATGACCATTTGGTTGAATTGCTTATTTTAATTAATAACTTAAAACAGAAAAATGCTAAGAGAGTTACAGCAATCTTGCCTTACTTTGGTTATGGAAGATCCTCTTCAAGCTCAGCGCTTGTTGTAAAGCTTTTAGAGAGTGCTGGAGTTGATCAGATCATAACCATCGGACTTCACAGTCCCGAGATTGAGACATTTTTTAAAATCCCTATTAAAAACCTTGGTGTTACCCAGCTATTTGGTCGAGATATTAAAAATCGTTATAAAAGTAAACTGCCGATTATAGTTTCCCCAGATAAAGGCGGCGAGAAAAGAGCGAGAGCGCTTGCTGATTTTCTACAAACCGATTGTGCATTTCTTCATAAAGAGCGTTTGATTGATGACTCCATAAAGATCACAAAAGTCATCGGAGACATTAGGGGAAGAGGTTGCATTATTGTTGATGACATTGTTGATTCCGCAGCTACATTAGTATGTGCAGCTGCAGCTTTAAAAGAAGCAGGGGCTACCTTTATTGAGGCTTATGTTATTCACGCTGTGCTTAGTAAAGGTTCTATCCAAAAACTAGAGCAGTCAGATGTTAGTTTTCTAACAATCACGGACACAATTAACCAGCAATTGTCTGAAGAAACTCGAATTTTGGAAGTGGCTGAAATTTTGGCAGAAGCAATAAATTCAAAGTAAAAGTTATGGTGCCCTCGGGGAGACTCGAACTCCCACATCTTTGCAGATAGTAGATTTTGAGTCTACCGCGTCTACCAATTCC